>JAUYEP010000161.1 GCA_030689765.1 Methylovulum sp. | reverse complement strand
GCTTTCAGCATGTCGGGTCCAGCGAACAAATCCGCATCAAACAGGATTTACTGATCGGCCAATTCAAACGCATCGGCAAAATCGACATCCCGGAAATTTGGCAGGCGTTGGAAGGCCCGTACTGGGGATACCGCAGAAAAGCGCGTATGGGCGTTAAATATGTCGCTAAAAAGGACCGTGTGCTGGTCGGGTTCAGGGAAAGGCGGCATCAATATCTGGCCGAAATTGACAGCTGCATCGTCATGCACCCGATAGTCGGCACACAATTGCTGGCGTTGGGCGAATTGATAGGCGCTTTAAGCATCAGGGATAAAATCCCGCAAATAGAAGTGGCTATCGGTGACGGGCAATGTGTATTGTCCATCCGTGTGCTGGAACCGCCAACCGCTGAAGATCAGGCACGGATGCGGGCCTTTGGCCATGCGCATAATATGGGCCTGTGCCTGCAATCCAAAGGCCCTGACACCATTGTGCCGTTGGATGGCGAGCCTGAAACCATCCCCACTTATGCCCTGCCCGATCACGGCATCGAATTCAAATTCAGGCCGGCGATGTTTACCCAAGTCAATTACGAAATTAACCGGCAAATGATCAACCGCGTTATCGAAACCCTGGATTTAAACGAAAATGATACCGTGCTGGATTTGTTTTGCGGTCTGGGCAACTTTACCTTGCCTATAGCCAGAAAAGCAGGGCGTGTCGTCGGTATCGAAGGCGACCAACCTTTGGTCAATCATGCCAGGGAAAACGCACGGCACAACGGCATAAACAACGCCGAATTTTATGCCGCCGATTTAAGCAAAGACATCAGCGACCAACCGTGGGCCAATCAAAAATACAATAAAATCATGCTGGACCCTTCCAGGGCCGGCGCCAGTGAAGTGTTGCACCATTTTAAAAAATGGCAACCTGAACAGATCATTTACGTCTCCTGCAACCCGTCCACGCTAGCCCGCGATGCCGGCATCCTGGTCAATGAGCTGGGTTATCAATTGGTTAAAGCCGGGGTGATGGATATGTTCCCGCAAACTGGACATGTAGAATCCATTGCGTTGTTTGCGAAAAGGGGCATTTAAAATGGGCGACCCTTTTAAGCCTTGCACTGGGTTCATCACCCTGACAAAAAACAGCCGACGGTAGAGACCTGGCATGCCACGTCTCTACCAACAACAACTACAGCACCAATCCCCTCAACAAATCCCGTTTAATATCATCAACATGCTCCAGCCCCACAGACACCCTGACCAAGCCGTCTTTAATACCCGCCGCCGCCCTGACTTCTGGCGTTAAACGCCCATGCGTGGTGCTGGCTGGGTGGGTGATGGTGGATTTGACATCACCTAAATTGGCGGTGATCGACAGCATTTGCGTAGCATCGATTAACTGCCATGCGGCAGCTTTACCGCCGGTCAATTCAAAACTGACGATCCCGCCAAAATGGCTTTGCTGGCATTTTGCCAATTCGTGTTGGGCGTGGGAGGTCAAGCCGGGGTAATGGACTTTGGCAATGGCAGGCTGTTGTTCTAACCATTGGGCTAATTCAAACGCATTATCGCAATGCGCTTTCATTCTGAGCGCCAAGGTTTCAAGGCCGGACAAAAATACCCAGGCATTAAAGGGGCTCATGGTCGCACCACCGGTACGCAAATAAGGGTAGATTTGTTTTTCTATGATGTCTTCATTGGCAACGACCGCTCCGCCGACACAACGCCCGTGTCCGTCGATGTATTTGGTTGCTGAGTGGACAACTATATCCGCGCCTAATGCCAAGGGCTTTTGCAGTGCGGGGCTGCAAAAACAATTATCGACAATCAACAAACAACCGTGCTGATGGGCGATGGCGGAAAGCGCTGAAATGTCGGCTATTTCGGTCAATGGATTGGAGGGGGTTTCAAGAAACAGAAAACGGGTATTGGGCCTTATTGCCGCTACCCAAGCCCCCGTATCTGTTAAATCGACAAAATCAGTGGTGACACCGAATTTGCCGAAATAATTTTGGAACATCAATACCGTGTTACCAAATACGCCGCGCGAACACACAACATGATCGCCCGCTTTCAGCAGTCCCATGCCGACCGCCATAATTGCCGCCATGCCGGAGGCAAACGCCAGGCAACGTTCGCCCTGTTCCATGAGTGCCAGGCGTTCCTGAAATGCACTTACTGTGGGATTGGTGAACCGTGAATAGATATTACCGGCTTTTTGTCCGGTAAACCTTATGGCCGCTTCTTCGGCGTTTTTAAACACATAACTCGATGTGGCAAATATCGGGATGCTATGTTCATCTTCATGGGTGCGTTTGTGCCCAGCCCTAATTGCCTGGGTTTCCAGGGAATAATCTTTCCAGTTAATTTCGTTCATGGCTTTTCTAAGGGTTAATTATCAGTGTTCATCATAATCATCCGCGCCATCTGCGTTCCATTGTATTTGATGACTGGGTAGTTACGGGTTAATCACAATTTTGCATTTCGACGATGAAATTCCCAGAGTTACTCTCGTTTCTCGCGGTGTCGTTACGTAAGGCTTCAATGCGCTCCAAATAGGCATCATCAATATCACCGGTAATGTATTCATGACTGAAACAGGAGGTGTCAAAATGCTCAATACTCGGATTACCTTTACGGACAGCGGCGATCAGATCAGCCAAATCCTGGTAAATCAGGCGGTCTGCACCAATCGCCAGACGGACTTCTTCTTCAGTACGCCCATGGGCGATCAGCTCGTGCGCCGCCGGCATATCAATGCCATAAACATTCGGGTAACGCACCGGCGGCGCGGCTGAGGCAAAATAGACTTTTTTGGCGCCGGCATCCCTCGCCATCTGGATAATTTGCGCTGATGTCGTACCCCTCACAATGGAGTCATCGACTAGCAACACATTTTTGCCTTCAAACTCCAGACCTATCGCGTTTAATTTTTGCCTGACTGATTTTTCGCGCATTTTCTGACCGGGCATGATGAACGTCCTGCCGATATAGCGATTTTTCATAAACCCTTCGCTGAACTTTAGGCCAAGCATGGTGGCCATTTGCAACGCCGCCGTCCTGCTGGTGTCGGGTATAGGGATGACGACATCAATATCATTATCCGTCCACTCTTTTTGTATTTTTTCAGCTAACTTAGTGCCCATGCGTAACCGCGCCTTATAGACTGAAATATCATCAATAATCGAATCAGGCCGCGCAAAATAAACATATTCGAAAATACAGGGGCAATGGTCGGTTACTTCAGCACACTGCTTCGTGTGCAATCTGCCGGATTCTTCAATAAAGACAGCCTCGCCGGGTGCTATGTCCCTAATCAGTTTAAATCCGATGACATTAAGCGCGACACTTTCCGAGGCAATCATGAAGTCAGAGCCTGACTCGCCCTTCCTCTCACCGAAAACCACCGGCCTTATGCCATTAGGATCGCGAAACCCTAAAATACCAAAACCTGCGATCATAATGACGACGGCGTAACCGCCACGGCAACGTCTATGGACACCTGAAACGGCTTGAAAAACATCATCAACACTTAAATGCAGTTTACCCAGGCTCTGTAATTCATGGGCAAACACGTTCAGCAAGACTTCAGAATCCGAATCGGTATTAATATGCCGTTGATCTTGCACGAATAACGCTTCTTTCAATTCTTCGGTATTCGTCAAATTGCCGTTATGCGCCAGCGTCAAGCCAAACGGCGAATTGACATAAAATGGCTGGGCTTCCGCCGAACTGGTGCAACCCGCCGTGGGATAGCGGACATGCGCAATGCCCATATTGCCTCTCAGCTTCATCATCTGGGCATTGGTGAAGACATCACGGGTCAAACCGTTATCCTTGCGCAAATGCAAGCGTCCATTTTCACATGTAACAATACCCGCAGCATCTTGACCACGATGCTGCAAAACGGTCAGTGCATCATAAAGTTCCTGATTAACAGCTTGATGTGAAACGATAGCAGCAATACCACACATTGTTTTTTGTTCCTGTGTTAGCGATAGTGGACATTTTCCGTCAATTTTGACGGAAGGTGGGCATGTATTCCTAAGACCATGGCTTGAAATGGCGGAATCAGTTTTGATTTTTTCCACCACGGAGAGTGCGGTAAAACGGATAATCCAGCCAACATAACCAGCACTGCGGCAAATAGCACGCCATGGGCAATACCAAAAACCATGCCGCCCAAGCGTTCGGCTAGGGTCAATCCGGATTTTTTAATCAGCTCGCCCAATAGAAGACGGATTAAACCCCCAACAATCAAGGTTATCAGGCATAAAGCAGAAAATGAGGCTGCTAGCAGCGCTGATGGATCATTGATAGTTGACTTTAGAAACATTGAAAATTCATGGCTGAAATTTAAGCCAACAGCAACAGCTAGCAGCCAACACAGCAATGAATAAGCCTGTTGGCTAAAACCCTTGAGTAGCCCCGCCGTTAAAGTAATGCACTGCACTCCGATGATGGCAAAATCTATCCAGATCATGTGCGATGTTAAAAGCGCTGTGTTTGGCTACTCAGCAACAAGAATAGTCTTGATATTTTGTTGGTCCAGCTTGGCCTTCATTGCCGCAGCGCGTTTTTTATCGAGTTCCGGCCCGACTTTAAGCCGATAAAACGTGCCTTTTCCGCCAACCTGAATGGTTTCGAGCAATACTGGCATCCCCTGTTTACGCAAACTTTCGGACAGCGATAAAGCATTTTCCTTTTTACTAAAACTGCCCGCCTGAATATACCAACGCGAGGGCTCAGGATTTGGCTTTATTGGAACCGCCGGAGGCGCAAGCTTTTGCACCGACATAACCTCGACACCCTTAACTGGAGGTGCAGCTTTTACCGTTTTATTCACCGTTTTTGACGGTGTTATGACATCGGTTTTTAAAATTGCGGGTTTCGATACCGGTTTTTGTACTGCTTTTGGTTTATTGGACACGGGCCCTTTTATTACGTCAGGCTCTTCTTCGACGATACCGGTATCTAATGAGGGTGATGGTTTGCCCGTGCCATTGTCACCAACAGGCCGGTCGAAGGCTTGTTCCTGCTCTTCTTCACTGGGGGCTTCGGCTTCCAATTCATCCATCGACAATACATTGGGATCTGCGCCTTGATCTATCTTTAGCTCTTCTGGGGCGGCAACTGATGGCTCAGTGCCCTCCGGCACGTCGGCCAGGCTACTGGTAAGTTTTTTTGCCGGTTCTTCGACAGTGAGGGCAGGTTCTGCAGGAATGACCAGCTCGCTGACCACCTGACCACTGTCATCAACAGGGTCATCAAACAACATGGGGATAAAAATAGCCGCCAAAGCGGTGACCACTACTGCGCCAATCAACCGCTGTCTTAATTCTTGATTCATTTTGTCAACCCACCTTTCTCAAATTCATTCAAACAATCAGATACCAAAAAGAAGGAACCAAAAACCAGTAACAAATCACCTGATTGCGCCTGGTCTTTTGCTGCGCTAAAAGCATCGGCAAAATCCATATAACCAAAGCATACATTGGGCATTGCGCTTTGTAAAAAAATCTCACGCATCGCCGTTTCACTCGTTGCTCGGGCATTAGCCAGGGGCGCAAAAAACCACTGATGAACCACAGGCTTCATGATGTCGAGCACACCGCGTATATCCTTGTCTTTCATCATTGAAAAAACGGCATGTACGCGTTTGCCGGGAAAATAGGCATTCAGATATTCAACCAGTGTCCTGGCCGCTTCGGGGTTATGTCCGACATCCAGTAATATCGGAACAGTATTACCTTCAATGAGTTGAAAGCGGCCCGCCAACTCGGCTTGGGCCAACCCTAAACGTATCGCCAATCTGCTCACCGGCAACCGTTCGGCTAACAGATCTATCGCCAGGATAACACAAGCCGCATTGCGGTATTGATGCTCGCCCTTTAACGCAGGCTCCGGTAACTGGCTGATATGCCGGCGGCCTTTAAACCAGTCCCAAGTAGGCAAATGCTTGGTGTAGCCAAAATCCCTGCCTATGCAATAAAGCTGCGCATTTTTTTCGGCTGCGGTTTGCATCAATGAGTCGGGCGGCTCCGGGTCACCGACGATAGCCGGTATTCCGGCCCTGAAAATACCGGCTTTTTCGCGGCCAATGGCCTCGCGGGTATCACCTAGCCAATAAACATGATCAATGCCGATACTACTAATTAGCGCTATATCTGGATCAATAATATTGACAACATCAAGCCGTCCGCCCAAGCCGACTTCAAGTAATTGTACATCCAGATCCGACCGCCAGAATATATCAAGGGCAGCCAATGTGCCGAATTCAAAATAGCTTAATGAATGGTTGGCGCGTACCGATTCTATTCTTGCAAACGCATCACAAATCAGCCCATCCGACACGGGCTTACCGTCTATTTTGATGCGTTCGTTATATTTCAGGATATGCGGTGAGGTATAAGCGCCCACGCGATAACCTTGCGCTTTGTAAATCGCCTCAAGATAGGCGACACAAGAGCCTTTGCCGTTAGTCCCGGCAACGGTAATTGTCAGCGGTTTTATGCGCTTAGGGTTAAGTGCGGCAAAAACCTGATCTGCACGCTCCAATCCCAAGTCTATTGCCAAGGGATGGAAGCCTTCTTGCCAACTCAGCCAGTCCTGCAAGGTATCAAAATTCATTATAACGGGCGTCAAATCCTGATCAGACGGAGACAGCACAGTCTTCGACGGCCACCGGTTCATCTTCGGCCGACATTACACTGGCCACCCTGCCAGCCATCAGCATGGCTAGAATACTGGCTATTTTATCGCGCATTTGCCGTCTATCAATAATCATGTCGATGGCGCCATGTTCCTGCAAAAACTCGCTACGCTGGAAACCTTCTGGCAATTTTTCACGCACGGTTTGTTCGATAACCCGAGGCCCTGCGAAGCCTATCAGGGCATTAGGCTCTGCAATATTGATATCGCCCAGCATCGCCAAACTGGCAGAAACACCGCCCATCGTCGGGTCAGTCATGAAAGAAATGTAGGGGATACCGGCCTCAGACAGCCGCGTCAATACTGCGCTAGTTTTCGCCATTTGGAACAGCGAGAATAATGATTCCTGCATTCTGGCACCACCACTGGAGGTAAACACAATAAACGGCACACCCCATTCCAAACTTTTATTGACCCCCCTGACAAAGCGCTCACCCACGACAGAACCCATCGAGCCGCCCATAAAATTGAAGTCAAAAGCTGCAACAACGATACCCTGGCCTTTCAATCGGCCTTTCATCACGACGATAGCATCCGTTTCTTTAGTCTGTTTTTGCGCGACAGCAATCCGTTCCTTATATTTTCTGATGTCTTTAAATTTTAAAGGATCAACGGGTTTAATCGTTTTGCCAATTTCTTCACGCTCACCTTCATCCAGAAACATATCCAGCCGCACCCGTGCTGAAATGCGCATGTGGTGTTCACATTTTGGACAAACACTATAATTTTTTTCCAGTTCAGAATTGTAAAGGATGGCATTACAATTTGGGCATTTGCTCCACAAGCCTTCCGGCACGATGCTTTTTTTAACCGAGGATTCTGTCCTGATGGTTGAAGGACGTAATTTTTCAAACCAGCTCATTGTCATACGCTCCGCCCATCCATCGCTTTACGCATGGATGCCAATAATTCACAGATTTCATATTTAGCGCGATCCAAATCATCCAGATTGGCTTCTATTTTACTGATCAAGGCACTGCCGATAACCACGCCATCACCTAATCCCGCAACTGCTTTTGCTGTTTCAGCATCCTTGACGCCAAAACCAATACCGATAGGCAAGGAAGTGTTGGCACGGATTTGCTTGAGCTTGGTTTCCACATCAGCGACATTCAAATGCCCCGCCCCAGTCACCCCTTTTAAAGAAACATAATAGATATAACCGCTGCCTATTGCGTCTATTTTTTTAATGCGCTCTTCGCTGCTGTTGGGTGCCAGCAAAAAAATCGGGTCAATTTCGCGTGACTTCAGCAACTCACGGCATTCCTGACCTTCTTCGGGTGGCAAATCAACAGTTAAAACACCGTCGATTTCAGCGCGTTGTGCCGCATTCGCGAAATCCTCATAACCCATGGCTTCAATCGGATTGAGATAGCCCATCAACACCAGTGGTGTATGCTGGTTGGTTTTTCGAAATTCCATAGCCATTGCCAAGGTGCGCTTCAGGCTCATCTTATGTGCCAAGGCACGTTCACTTGCGCGTTGAATGACTGGGCCGTCGGCCATTGGGTCAGAAAACGGCACGCCTAGCTCGATAACATCAACACCGGCATCGACCATGGCATGCAGCATAGGGACGGTAAATCCAGGATGTGGATCGCCTGCCGTAATAAATGGTATTAATGCCTTGCGTCCTGTTTTGGCAAGTTCTTCAAATGTGGTTGCTAATCGGCTCACAGTTCTATCCCCTCACGTTTCGCCATCGTTTGCATATCTTTATCGCCACGACCGGACAGATTGACGATGATGGTTTCATCCTTGCCCATTGTAGGCGCGAGTTTCATCGTGTACGCCATCGCATGGCTGGATTCCAAAGCCGGAATAATGCCTTCCATGCGGGTCAAGGCATAGAAACCGTCCAAGGCTTCGTTATCGGTGATATTGACATATTGGGCGCGTCCCGTGTCCTTGAGCCACGCATGTTCAGGCCCTACGCCAGGATAATCAAGACCGGCTGAAATCGAATGGGTTTCGCTAATCTCACCATCGTCATCCGCCATTAAATAAGTACGGTTGCCGTGTAATACACCTGGGCGACCTGCACATAATGGCGCTGAATGCCGACCTGTTTCAATACCATCACCAGCCGCTTCGACACCAATCAATTTGACTGCGCTATCATCAAGAAACGGATAAAACAAACCCATGGCATTAGAACCGCCACCGACACAAGCCACCAAGGCATCCGGCAAGCCTCCGGTTGCCGCCAAACATTGTTGTTTGGCTTCACGGCCAATAATGGACTGAAAATCCCTCACCATTGCCGGATAAGGATGCGGGCCTGCTACCGTGCCGATAATGTAAAAGGTGTTATCGACATGGGTTACCCAGTCGCGCAAAGCTTCGTTTAACGCATCTTTCAAGGTCTTAGAGCCGGATTCAACGGCGACGACCGTCGCGCCCAGCAATTTCATGCGATAAACATTCAGGGACTGACGGGCGACATCGACCGCGCCCATATAAACCACACACTCCAACCCCAGCCTTGCAGCAACTGTCGCAGTCGCGACACCATGCTGACCCGCGCCAGTTTCAGCGATAATACGCGTCTTACCCATGCGTTTGGCCAGCAAGGCTTGCCCGACGGTATTATTGATTTTATGCGAGCCGGTATGGTTGAGGTCTTCGCGTTTTAAATAAATCTGCGCTCCGCCCAGCTCGCGGCTCCAGCGTTCGGCATGATACAAAGGCGATGGCCTGCCGACATAATATTGCAAATCGGCATCCAGCTCTGCGATAAAATCAGGGTCGTCCAAGTACCTTTGATAAGCGGCATTGAGTTCCTGAATTGGTGGGATCAGGGTTTCAGCGACAAACATTCCGCCATAAGGGCCAAAATGTCCCCGCCCGTCGGGCATATTATATTTTTCTGTCATGTTGTGTTGTCCAAGCTCTAACTTCTCTGTCGTTAACTGCCCTTAAAAACGCAGCCATTTTTCCGGTATCCTTAATACCTTTTTCTATTTCTACACCACTGCTGACATCCAGCGCATAAGGTCTGACCGCCTCAATGGCGGCACCAGCATTCGTGGCATCCAGACCACCCGCCAGCACAATAGGCAAGCCGCATTGTTTAGGAATCAACGCCCAATCAAACTGCTGCCCGGTACCACCTTTGGCATCCATATCATAAGCGTCCAGCAACAATGCCGACGCATCGTAATAATTTTGGGCAACAGCGGCAATATCAATGCCGTCCTGCATCCGTACCGCTTTCATATAGCGTTTGCCATACAAACGGCAGGCGGCAGGCGGCTCGTCACCATGAAACTGAAGACAATCTATCGCAACCCGCTCCAGCACCTCGCTTATCCGCGCTTCCTGTTCATCCACAAACAACCCGACTACGGAAGTAAATGGAGGCAAGGCATTCACTATGTCAATCGCCTGCCCAATCCCTACCTGTCTAGGGCTAGGCGGATAAAACACCAAGCCTATCGCATCAACACCCAACCGGGCCGCAGCAAGCGCATCGTCAACACGAGTAAAGCCGCAAATTTTAACGCACGTTCTCATAAAGTGATGTGGCTGTTAGTGAGATTGGTAAAAAAGCGGGCTAGCATAACATAAAGCCAGAAGTGAAGTTCAGAAGTGGAATCCTGGTCATCATGCGGCCCGTACCAGCGTTTTTTATAGCTAGATTTTATGTAACAACTCACCCATGAGCCAAGCCATTAATAAATAGGGGGGGAGTACAATGGCTTTAGCCATTTTTTTCAACGGCTAAAGCCGTTGGACTCCAGCACACCGTGCTGATAGGGGGCGAGTAGTTACGATTTTACTTTTATTTTTTGGGAGTTATAGATAATTAACTTTCGGCTTGCCTTCGGAGGCAATCAGCTCACCTATAGAGAAGACTGTTTCACCCGACGCCCTCAGTATTTCCTTGGTTATAGCTTCATCTTCAGGCTTTACACAGACAATCATGCCAATTCCACAATTAAACGTGGTCAACATATCCGCCTGGGAAACGTTACCTTGCTCCTGCAACCACTTAAAAATAGAGGGCCATTCCCAACCGGAAAGATCAATCGCGGCATTAATGCCCATCGGCAAAACCCGGGGCAGATTTTCGGTTAAACCGCCGCCGGTGATATGGGCCAACGCGTGTACCGGTACTTTATCAAGTAACGCCAATAACGGTTTGACATAAATTCTGGTCGGTTCCAACAGCACTTCCCCCAAGGTCTTTCCATCAAAGGCATCGATAAGTGCCGAACCGCTGTGGGTTATTATTTTCCTGATCAGCGAGTAACCATTCGAATGCGGGCCGGAAGACGCTATGCCGATCAATTTGTCGCCCACTTTAACGCTGCTGCCATCCAGCACTTTAGCTTTTTCAACGATACCGACGCAAAATCCGGCAAGGTCATATTCGCCATCGGCATACATACCGGGCATTTCTGCAGTTTCTCCACCGACCAATGCCGCGCCTGCCAATTCACAGCCCTTGCCTATACCTTCAATAACCGCTGCCGCCGTTTCAACATCCAGCTTGCCGGTGGCAAAGTAATCCAGAAAGAATAACGGCTCGGCGCCTTGCACAATAATGTCATTGACACACATCGCAACCAGATCAATACCTACCGTGTTATGGCGGTTCAATTCGATGGCCAGTTTTAATTTTGTGCCCACACCATCCGTTCCTGACACCAACACGGGGTTTTGATAACGCGCCAATGGCAATTCAAACAGGGAACCGAAGCCCCCCAGCCCAGCCATTACACCAGGGGTTCTTGTTCTGGCGGCAATAGGCTTGATGCGTTCAACGAGTTCATTGCCTGCTGCAATATCAACGCCGGCACTTTTATAATTCAGGCTTTCTTGGCTTTTCGCGCTCAATGTCGTGTTCCCTCTAAGGTTAAATGGCGATATTGTACAAGACATCATCGGTTTTGTGTGCAGTGATGGCGCAGACTTGCTCCGATAAATCCATAATAAAATACTGGGGATTTAGTTGAATTTGATAGAAAAAATAATTAAAGTGGCTTTCGGTGTAAAAAAATACCTAATGACACCACTACTTGACTGAGGAGTTAATGATGAAAATAACAAAGCTAATTAAACCGGCATTACTTATTGCTGCCATTTTAGGTAATGGTAGCGCGGCTGCTTACAGCCCTGAAGAAAGTGAAGTCGCTTGCAAAAAACCACGTTTTACAGATTTTAATCTGACAACTTATAACGCCACGGAAAATATTGAAGTTGCGCCTGAATCAGAATTTTATTTCAAAATATCGCCGTGGGTAAACCCAAGCACTATTAAATTATCTGCAAAAAATCAACCACTGGCTTTTACCGTAGAAAGTAACAACAGCTTTCACAAGGTTAAAGCTAAATTACCCGCTGCGTTGACAGGTTTGTTTGTCAGAATAAACACCAGTGCCAAAGCGGCATTAGGATGTGATGACCAAGCCGGCTGGCTAGTTAAAGTAGCAAAACAATAGATGTGATAGGGGGGGGGAGAATCGGAAAAGCGCTTCTCTGCCCCCATCTTGGCGAATTGGATAAACGGTATCAATAGCCTTTCAAACCCAACACATCCTGCATATCATAGAGCCCATTCGCCTTATCCTGTATCCAAATTGCGGCTCTTACCGCACCATTTGCAAACGTCATACGGCTGGTTGCTTTATGGGTGATTTCCACTATTTCGCCTTCATCGGCAAACATAACCGTGTGTTCGCCAATGATATCCCCTGCCCTAATAGTTGAGAAACCTATGGTTTTTCGATCCCGCTCGCCGGTGTGTCCTTCCCTGCCATAAACCGCACAGTCTTTTAAGTTTCTCCCTAAGACATCGGCAATGACTTCACCCATACGCAACGCTGTACCGGAAGGTGCATCAACTTTATGCCGATGATGCGCTTCTACTATTTCAATATCAGTGTATCCGCCCATGACTTTGGCAGTCATTTCCAATAACTTAAGCGACAAATTGACACCTACGCTCATGTTGGGGGCAAGCACTATCGCGATATCCTCAGAGGCTTTTGCAATCGTGTTTTTTTGCACATCACTGTAACCTGTTGTGCCAATAACCAGCTTTCTACCCGCCTTACGGCATTGTTCAATAAGCACCATTGACGTATCAGGACGGGTAAAATCAATCAATACGTCAAACTGGTCAATAACGCTGGATAAGTCACTAACCACGTTAATACCCAGAGCACTGACACCCGCCAATTCACCGGCATCTTTGCCAAGGGCATCACTCTCAGGGCGTGAGATTGCCGCCGCAAAAATAGCTTTATCTGCTAACACTGTGGCTTTAATCAGATTTAATCCCATCCGACCGGATGCACCGGCGACTGCAATACGTATCATGGCTACCCCGTTAATTTATCAAAAAAGTTCTTCACACCGTCCGTCCAGGAATGCTCTTGCGGACTATGATGTTTACCGCCACCGGTTATTGATTCACCTAGTTTTTCAATCAATGCTTTTTGTTCTTTTGTTAATTGCACCGGTGTTTCAATTTGTACTTTACACAACAAATCACCGACTGGACCGCCCCTGACCGGCTTTACCCCTTTGCCGCGCAATCTAAATAATTTTCCGGTTTGCGTTTCAGCAGGGATTTTCAACACGACCTTGCCATCCAAGGTAGGAACCTGCAATTCGCCGCCAAGGCACGCGGCCGGAAAACTGATAGGGACTTCACAATATAAATTTGCGCCGTCACGGGTAAAAATCTCATGATCCTTGACACGAATTTCAACGTAAAGATCGCCCGCTGGACCGCTACGTTCACCGGCTTCACCCTCACCTGCCAGTCTTATACGATCGCCGGTATCAACACCTGCAGGAATTTTTGCTGATAAGGTTTTGGTCTCCTGGACGCGCCCTTGACCATGACATTTTCCGCAAGGGTCTTTAATTTGTTTACCACTGCCACGACACGTTGGACAGGTTTGTTGCACTGAAAAAAAGCCTTGTTGCATCCTGACTTGACCGTGACCATGACACGTTGAGCAAATAATAGGATTTGAACCTTTTTTCGCGCCTGACCCATTGCATTCATCACAGGCAACTAATACCGGAACACGAATTTTGGCTTCTGTGCCAGCAACGGCCTCTTCCAGCGATAATTCCAAGTTATAGCGTAAATCCGAACCACGCTGAACACCACTGCGTTGTCTTCCCGCGCCAAAAATATCGCCAAACACATCACCAAAGATGTCACTAAACCCTTCACCGCCAGCACTGCCCGGTCGTCCCCCCATCGATGGATCAACGCCAGCATGACCAAACTGATCATAAGCCGAGCGTTTTTTAGGATCGGATAAGATTTCGTAAGCTTCTTTAATCTGCTTAAATTTAACTTCAGCGGCTTCAGGATTATCAGCGTTTCTATCGGGATGAAATTTCATCGCTAAACTGCGGTATTTTTTCTTTATTTCAGCATCGCTAGCATTGCGCTCAATGCCGAGAACCTTATAAAAATCTTCTTTTTCTGCCATGGTTTGTTATTGACTCTATATTTAAGTGTTTGGTAATTATTCTTGAATTTAGCTTTAAGTGCTACCCAGTTTATTATTGGCCTAAAATTATTAGAATTAAGCAGCAGGAAGAAACTTGGTTAAAAGTTGTTGCTCAGTATACGGGCATGTTGTTGGGAATAACGACAAAGGCAGTTCAGTTTCTTCCGCCGCCAAGTCAATGGCATCTGGATAAGCTATTGTGATTGCTTCCGCGATATAAGACTTTAAGCTGGGTTCATTTTTTAACAAGTATTCGATTTTTTTTCGTTGTTCGATGATCGAACAGCGCCAGCTATTACTTCGCATTTCAGTTTG
>JAUYEP010000080.1 GCA_030689765.1 Methylovulum sp. | reverse complement strand
TTCGCCGACCTGGTGCGGTTTTGAAGTTTTGTGTGTTTCAAGGTTCAGTGGCTTCGTTAATCTTCTGTAATCGGCACGCCCCTTACCTTTACGTTAGGCGTTCTGAGGTGAAGATTGTTGGTTTCGATTTGCCTTCGTGGGCTTTAGTGGTTGCGGGCAGTTTTTTGGTTTGTTTTGGGCTTCTGTTTCAAGCTTGCAGTTTGGGTGTGTTTTTTCGGGCATCGGCTAGTTCGGTGGGGTTGCACAGTCGGATGCGTTTGCGTCATGCGCGGGGGTAACTTGGGTTGCGATTATGTGGCTTGGATTTGCCGCGCATGACGCAAGCCGCGAGTCCGGTGTTTGATTGGCGTCCGGCGCATGGTCTGGCTTTTTTATCCGTCGGTTTAAGCTTCGGTGCGCTGCCCTGCCTAACATGGCGCTCAAAGGGACGTACCGCCTTTTGGCGGTTTTGAAGGTTTGTTGTTTATCACGCTTTGTGGCTTCGTTTATCTTCCGTAAGCGGCACGCCCATTAGCTTTACGTTGGGCAGCCTAAATTCGGTTGTATTGGCTTTTCGTTTGTCGGCTTTGTAGGCCGTGGGTGGTTTTCAGGTTGTCGGTTGGCTTTGCTTGGTTTCTCTGCGGGTTGGTTTAATCGTAGCCGTCCGCATCTGCAAATTGTTGGCACCGTCCTCCCCGTCCATGTTTCGTAGGTTGTGATATTTTTGTTTTAGGCTGGCTGGTGCGGTTGCGGGTGTTTTGTCCATCACAGGTAACCGGGGCGTTCCTCTCGGTTGTTCCGGTTTGTCTGGCTTCACTTTCGGTTTGTCGGGTTTGGTTTTGTACCGCCGTCGTCAAGCAGTCGGGGTTGGTTTTTGGTTTCGTGGTTGTCAGTCTTGCGGGGTTGCAGCCAGTTTTTTATGGCGGGTTTGTCGTGCTTGCCTGTTGTGGCAAGCGGTTTCGGACTAATCGTAGTCGGTTGTGGTCAGTCTGGCGGGGTTGGTTTTTCCGCGCTGTGTGGCAGTGCGGTGCGGTGGGTTTTTCGGGTTCGAGCCTAAATGTCCTTCATCCATGCCCAACAAGCCAGTCAAAGGGACTGCCCGCCGTTCCGGCTGGCAAAGTTAGTTTTTTATCACAGGTAAGCGGCTCCGCTGTAAACAATCACGCGGGCAGCCCCTTACCGTAACGTTAGGGGTTCGGGAATGGGTGTGCTGCGTCTACTATACTAAATCAACGAATATCTGACTTCAACAACCAACTGGAAACCGAACATGAGAAAACTTCCGCTTAACGTCCTGCTCACTACGATGGTGGTTATTGGAATCGGTATGAGTACCTCAGTCTTTGCTGAGGGGGCTGTCACTCAAACTAAAAACGAGATGACTGGTGCTATCGAGTACCAATATTTTTTGATGTCAAAAAATGATGATTCTGAGTTCTTGAGCGTGACCTGCGTACCCAGCGGGGGAATTTCATATCAATTGTGTCGTTTCAAATACAAAAACCTACCAGAAGCGGGAGTTAGATGTAACTTAGACTACAACTATAAGTTTGATAATGGACAAATTGAAAGTGAAAAATACCAGCCATCAGCAGGGTTGAATTACTCCGAATACCAGCCATTTTTGCAGAAAATGCTACAACATGACAAGTTGGTGATTGATACCATGCCAGAGATTTCAGGGATGCCGACACCAGTCTTTGACATCAGTGAATTTAGGGTGAAATACAAGCAATTCTCTCATCAATGTAGCATTGGTGGTGTGGAATAAGTGGGTCAAAGTAAACTTAAATTCGTCTAACTCATGCCCGCGAACCGTTCATTATCTTCCCCAAACCGTATGGTCTGGGAGCTATTTGAGGCGTTGCGGCGTTTGTGTATTCGCGTCACAAAAGCACAAGACACTGGGTGTGATTAAAAGTGTGGGGAATCCA
>JAUYEP010000073.1 GCA_030689765.1 Methylovulum sp. | reverse complement strand
CAGTATTATTTTTTCTGTTGCCGCCCAATTTTTGTTAAAACTAGGCATGTCAAGCGCTGAAATCAAACAAGCCTTAGCCCAACCCCTAACATTTCGTTTGCCCTGGATTGTCCTGACCAATAAATTTGTGTTCAGCGGTTTTGCACTTTACGGATTGGGGGCAGTGGTGTGGCTTAAGGTATTGTCAACTTGGGATGTGAGTAAAGCCTATCCGTTAGTGGGTCTTGGCTTTGCCTTGACGGTTTTGGTGGGTATGGCTTTGGGGGAAAGTGTCTCTGCGCTTCGTGTTCTTGGGGTTTTGTTGATTTGTGAGGGTGTATGGTTAGTGGCGAATTCTTAAATTGGAAAACATCTATTCAAGCTTACAGAGATAAGGTAACTCTATCTCGAACTTGGATTCTTATTTTCACTGTTGTATTTGTGCTTGCGCTTGTGTTGAGATGTAGAGCGCTTGGTGTTGATGGTCTATGGATGGATGAGGTGTTTGGAGCCTCCTATGTTAATTTGAATATTTTTGAAATCCTCGTGGCGGTACTGCGATTCGACATTCATCCTCCTTTCTACTATCTACAGCTGAAGCTTTGGAGCTTGCCTTCAAGCAACGATATTTGGCTCTTGATGAACTCCGTCGTATGGAGCATGCTTACTTTATTGACAACGACCTATGGTGTGTACCGACTTGCAGGATCAATTGCGGCTTTGATAGCTGCAGCTTTAGTGGCTGTATTGGGTAGCGAGATACATTATGCAATGGAGCTTCGAATGTATTCGATGATTTCATGTGTAACAGTAATCGGCTGGATCCTTGCCGAAAAATGGATAAATAATCCAGATTCAAAAAATACCGCCTGGTTATTAGTCGTGCTTGGACTACTTGGCGGTCTTCATAGTATTTCATTTATTCCCGTTTCTTCTATTTTGCTCTACGCAGTGGTTGGACGCTGGCAGAAATCTGGACTTCAAGGACTACTCCATTCATGGACTATTATCGTGGGTGCAGGAATCTTATTAACCCCTTGGTTGATCAATGCCAGTTTGCGTTCAACAAATCACACCCTTGGCTCAACAGCCGATTCTATTACCCGGACTCTTTCCGGCTGGGTGCTCGATTCTGCACTTCCTTCAATATTTCATCAAGTTACAGCATTTGTATTCATTGGCTTTGTTATTATGACATTTGCATTTGGTACTCGTAGAGTACGGAATATTCTATTGTGCTTCGTGGTTTACCCAGTCCTATTGCTTGGAGTAGTATCAGTAGTAGTTCGTCCCATTTGGGTCGATCGTGCTGTCGCTTTTTGTGCCCCCTTCTTAGCTGCATCAGCTGCCTTAATGTGGCAGTCGGTATTTGATGGATCACAAGACACGTCAAAACGCAAGCAGCTCTCAGTCGGTCTCATTTGTCTTTTTGTTGTTACCGTGGGGGTTGTTGGCTGGAACCAAGCCGGACTGTCACGCAAAATGCAATATCGGGAAGCTGCTCAGTTTATTTCACTAAATAATCAGCAGCAACTCCCTGTTTATATTCCAGCTAATGTAACATTCTGGGGTCTAGCCCGGTATCTTCGTGGTTCAAATTGGGGTAGCCTTCTCGGCATTCAAGATCCAGATAAGCCCGATCATTCAGAGATTTGGGCGCGTATCTATGCTTATTTAGGAAAAGCATGGCTTACACGACTTCACCTTCTACCGAGTACGCGTGAACTTGCTACTAAGAGTGGAACTATGTATATAGGTTTTAGTCCGCTTCCCAATATAATTGTGTCAAAAGGCTTTTATATTGTAGGTGACAACAGTTTGTTAAATAAAAATACAAATGGGAATTGTGGCGCTGCCCATCAGGAAGGACTATGGAGGTTTCGAGGCGTAGTCATCCTTCGCTGTGGTGCAACTACAAAGCTGTAAGTAAGTAGGGTGGGCAGGCGGTTTTGCCCACCTTTTTAGCGTAAATGGTGGGCAGAAAAGCGTTGCCCACCCTACACATCATTTTGGTTAAAACCATGAATATGGACGATATCGCCATTACCCAAATCTAGCGCCAGTGAACCTAATAGTGATACCGTCTTAAAAGCCATTAAGCAAGCTTAAAATTCGGGTCAAAATCCTTGCCCGATTTAAGCATCCCAAAGGCAATATGAATAAGCTTACGCATGGCGGCGCAAGCAATCGCTTTCCCGTTCTTGCCATTGGCTTTAAGGCGTTCACAGAAAACGGATCAAGGGATTGTGCCGCCAAGCGACAAGGGCGGGCACACGAGGGTTTTGCAGGGCCACCGTTTTTAGCAAGATGGGTTTTGCCGGGCCACTGTCCAGACTGCCGTAATGCGGGGGGGCGGGCCCCGCGAAGGCAACGGCTTGTTTGGCCGTCAAAAAACCATGATGATCGCGGCGTAACCCAGCCCCGCAACCCTCCCGATGACCAGTCGGGGATTCTGGCTCTTTGAGAGGACAGAATCAAGATATAAGGGTGGGCACGCTTTTCTGCCTTTATGTCCTGCGGGTACACCATTACGAATGAATCGGTGGGCAAAACAGCCTACCCACACGGCTCTGTTTGCATTGTCTCCTTAACGGTGCTATAAAAAAGCAGCAAGGATGGCTAGGCTTCATGTACATTCCATCCAGAACCGACAGCGGATAGCCGATGATCTGATTGGCTTTAGCCCGCGCAAAGCCACCACCCTAGAATGAGTGTCCCGCAAACAAACCGCTTCTTATAACAACCCCCCCGCCCCCTAACATAACCTTAATAAACTTATGAATGCCGAACCCTGTACTTATGTGATCTTTGGTGCCACCGGAAACCTCTCCCGCATTAAATTAATGCCTGCGTTGTATCATCTGGATGTTGCTGACCGCTTGCCTGAAGGCACACGCGTCCTGGCAATAGGCCGCCGGCCTTGGGATCAACAAAAATGGCTGGATGAAGTCAGGGACATGGTCAAGGCAAAAGCCAAAGACGATTTTGATGAGGCCATCTTTCAACGCTTCAGCGGACGCCTGTATTATCATCAGGGTGACATTAGCCAGACAGATTGCTACACGCTACTGGCCGATACGCTAGCCAAAAAAGAATTCCCGCAAAATATTGCGTTTTATTTATCGATAAGCCCGGCTGATTTCGGCCCCGTCATGAGCATGTTAAGCGACAAGCATTTGTTCACTGAAGATAGTGGCTGGCGCCGCGTCATTATTGAAAAGCCGTTTGGCTATGACCTGGACAGCGCAGAAGCCTTGCAAAAACGCATCAGCCATTATTTGGATGAAGAACAGGTTTACCGCATCGACCATTACTTGGGTAAAGGCATGGTACAAAATGTTTTGGTGTTCCGCTTTGCCAACGTCATGCTGGAACCGTTATGGAACCGCAATTACATAGACCATATCCAAATCACCCATTCGGAAAGCATCGGCATTGACAGCCGTGGCGATTACTACAATAGCGCTGGAGCCTTGCGTGACATGTTGCAAAGCCATTTGCTGCAATTACTGACGCTGGTGGCTATGGAGCCGCCGGTGTCGATGGATGCCGAATCATTACGTGATGAAAAAGTCAAAGTGTTGAAGTCGATCCGTCCTATCCCCAAAGAAGCCGTCCACGCACAAGCTTTCCGTGGACAGTATGCCAAGGGTCAGGTGAACGGCGAAAAGGTCAACGGTTATCTGGAAGAAGCGAATATTCCCCCGAACAGCACAACCGAAACCTACGCATCGATGAAGCTGTATATCGATAACTGGCGCTGGCGTGGCGTACCTATTTACATGCGCACTGGTAAACGCCTGGCAAAGGCGCAGTCCTCCATTTCGATATGTTTCCGTCATCCGCCCTTACAGTTTTTCCGCGACACCAAGGTGCAGTGCATGAACCCCAACTGGGTATTGTTAGGCATACAACCGGAAGAATGTATCCGCATTGAAATGACCGTTAAAGAGCCGGGGCTGGAAATGAGCACGCGCACCAGCAGCCTGGATGCCAGCTTCCGCAACCATGACGAAAAAGCCATTGATGCCTACGAAGACTTGTTGCTGGATGTGTTAAAAGGCGACCGTTCATTGTTCCTGCGTTTTGATGAAGTCGAGTATGCGTGGCGCATTGTTGACCCCATCCTGCAAACCTGGGCCATCGAACGTGATTTCATTGCCACCTATCCCGCAGGCTCTTGGGGGCCTGAAGACAGCCGGTTATTTGACAAAGACAGCCAAGCCTGGCGCAGTTCCTTAACACCGGAGTGTAAATAAATTTACCCGCAGATGATGCTGATAGGGGCGTAGTAGGGCGGTTTCGCGCAGCAAACCGCCAATCACCAACAGTAGGCGCTTTAGGCGATGCACCACTGCATAAGAAACTTCCTGGGCAAGACCGTTAAATGCCTCGGGCGGATTACCTAAGAGCGAATCCGCCATACAGTTCTATTTGTTAATCGTCCATTGTTGGGAAATGAGATATTAGCTTTATGTGGTTTTTAAAGGGCCAAAGCTGCAAGATTCATTCAGCATTCAGCGTCCTGTGCATAGAATTTGGCAAACCTCACCCGAAAGGATTAGCCATGAACGCCCTCATTAAAAAGATACTGTCCGCAAGTTTGATAATAGTGCTGGACGCCTGTGCACATTATCCTAACCACTACCCGTCATATCCAGCTTATGGGGGCTACAGTAACGGATATGTCATCAAGCGCAATTATTATGGCGTGACACCGTATTACTATCCGCCGCCCCGTTTTCAATATTTCTCCCAGCCTATTCCTCCCCGCCGAACTTACGTTTATCCTGGGTTCGGGCATAATCAATGGCAACACGGGCATGATGGGCATGGGCATCACGACCACGATAACAGTACCGGAAGCGGGCACCATTGGGGAAAAGACAATCCCAGCCATCACGGTGACGGCCACAACAATCATCCGTATCAGCCGCAAGGCAACGGCAGGCATGATTTTAACCATCCCAATGGCCCGCAATATCGCCCGCAAGGGTTCGAGCGTCCGCATCGTTGACCGCAAGACAACGTTCGGTGGATTCAATCACGCCCGATTGCCGATAGAAAATAATTTGAAATAATGCGAAGATAGAAACCAACTCAATAATAATCTAATGGCAAATCTGGACGCCATTGGATAACAACCCTTTGGAGAAATCAATGCTTAATAAAGTGACATTAATCGGCAACCTGGGGGCAGACCCTGAAGCCCGCTATATGCCTACAGGCGGTGCAATCACCACTATCCGCCTGGCGACATCAAGACGCTGGAAAGATAAACAATCCGGCGAACGGCGCGAGGCAACCGAATGGCATCGGGTGGTATTTTTTAGCCCACTGGCGGAAATAGCTGGCGAATATCTTAAAAAAGGCAGTCAGGTTTATGTAGAAGGACGGCTACAAACCCGCAAATGGCAGGGACAAGACGGCCAGGACCGTTATACCACCGAAATTGTTGCCAGTGAAATGCACATGCTCGGTAGCCGCAGTGGTGGTACCGGCGACTTTGGCGGCGACCATACGGCATCAGAACATGCGGCGACATCCTCCAAACCTGCCTATTCACCGCAGCAAGCAGCATCTTCACAAAATACCAGCGCCATGCCGCCTGCACCGCCCGCTTATGACGATTTTGATGATGACATACCCTTTTAGAGGTTATATACGCATCAGCAGATGGCCTCCCTTACCTAATAAGACCTCCCCTAACCCCTCTTCAAAGGCATAAGTATCTACACATCTTTTATTAGTTCTTGTAAAACAAATAGTTAGCATATTTGACGAAAAGTGGCAATTTCATAAAAATCAAATGGTTGCAAAACTTGTGTAGATACTCATGCTTCAAAGGGGGGGGGGCTACACCGGCACCTATTGAACTATAACTAACAACAATGCGCTTCCCATCTGATCACCGCTTATCGCTGATATTTCTATTTGCAGGGACGTTATTTACCAGTGCGTCCCTGATGTTTGTATTGCAACCTCTGTTCGGAAAGATTTTATTGCCCTTATTGGGTGGCTCTCCGGCGGTATGGAACACCTGCATGGTGTTTTACCAGAGCCTTTTGTTCCTCGGCTACCTGTATGCACACACCCTCTCTACACGCCTGACGCAACGGCGGCAAATCCAGTTGCACGCGGCGCTTATACTGATCAGTTTTTTGGCCTTGCCGCTGGCGTTACCTGAAAATACTGTACCGCCTACCGACAGCAATCCAACCTTTTGGCTGTTATGGACTTTATTGTTGGCAATCGGATTGCCTTTTTTCGTGGTGTCAACCACCGCGCCGCTGATTCAAAAATGGTTTGCCCATGTCGGCCACCATACCAGCCATGACCCTTATTATCTTTATGCCGCCAGCAATACGGGCAGCCTGATTGCGCTGTTGAGCTATCCTTTTTTACTGGAACCTTCCATTGGCCTGGACGAACAAAGGGCTTACTGGGGCATCGGCTATGGTTTGCTGTGCGCAATGATTTTGGCTTGTGCATGGATGTTGTCGCAAAACAGGCAAACTGACGGGCCTGCACAGGAAAATAATGCGCAAGCTGATGATCCCGATGTTTATACCCAACTGCGCTGGCTACTATTGGCATTTGTGCCATCCAGTCTGCTGCTGGGATTAACCAACTTCATCAGCACCGATATTGCCTCGGTGCCGCTGCTGTGGATTATCCCGCTAACTGTCTATCTTTTGTCGTTTATTATCGTATTTTCCAAATGGAACGACAGGTTGCATCCATTGATGGTGGTGTCACAATCGGTTTTTTTGGTGCCGTTTATTGTCTACGCCTTCATCAATCCTGCGGACTTACCCTACTGGGCTTATCTGATCCTGCATGTGCTGGCGTTCTTCTTTGCCGTGATGGTTTGTCATGGGGAATTAGCAAAAATGAGGCCGCACACCCGACATTTGACACGCTTTTATCTGATTATGTCGTTTGCCGGCATGCTGGGCGGCATGTTCAATACTTTTGTTGCGCCATTTATTTTCAACGGCATTTATGAATATCCGATAATGATCGTCGCGGCATTATTGCTGCGTCCCGACTTGAAACAATCTTTGCATAAACGCTTGCTGCTGCAAATAACCCCCCCGGCCCTGCTTATCATTACCGGGTTTGCCCTTTATACGTTTGTCAAAAATTTGCTCGACTATTTCGATGCCATTGTTATCAGCTTGATGGTGCTAACCTGTTTAACCTTCGCATTAAGGTCACGGCCCGCCGCTTTTTCCGCTTTGACCGGAGCAATCATGTTCCTCGCGCTAGGCGTACATGGCCTGTCATCCCATACGCTTTATCAGGAGCGCACTTTTTTTGGCGTATTATCCGTACGGGAAAGCGTATTGACCAATGAACAAAACCAGCCCGAAACCTATCATGAGCTTTTTCACGGCACCACCAAACACGGCGCCCAGCGTTTGGCGGCCTCGTTAAGCACCATTCCGTTGACCTATTACAGCCGTCCAGGGCCCATTGGACAACTGTTTTCGGAATATGACAACAGCGATCAAAACTGGACTATTGGTGTTGTAGGGCTGGGGGCTGGCGCCTTGGCCTGCTATTCCAAACCTGGACAGCATTGGACGTTGTACGAAATTGATCCGCTAGTTGTCGATATTGCCGAAAACCCCAAGTATTTCAGCTATCTCAGCCAATGCGCCCACCACGCAACCATCACCGTAGGCGATGCACGTTTATCCTTGGCAAAAGAACCGGATCATAAATTTGATTTACTGGTCATGGACGCTTTTAGCTCAGATTCTGTGCCAACACATTTGCTGACTGAAGAAGCCGTCAAGCTGTATTTCAAAAAACTTAAACCGGACGGCATACTGGCTTTTCATATCACCAATCGCCATTTATCACTGAAAAAAGTGCTGTCCATTCATGCAGAACAACTGCATCTTGCCTCGCTAATCCAGGAATTCAAACCGGAACATGAGATTCCGTTAGTTGTTGCGACCGACTGGATCGTTATCGCAAACAAACCGGAAATTTTGCAGCCATTGGTCGTAAGCCGCTTGGGTAACTGGCAAAAAATGCCGCTATATTTTGATATGAGGCCATGGACTGATGACTTCACTAATATTGTCAGCATTTGGCGGGAAACCTTGTAAGGCCTTGTCCCTAAAAGCATCGGCTAATTTTCAATGGCTATACTCAGAATTAGCCTCTATAATGCAATCAGAATCAGACCATAAAAACCACGCTCATCACATGTAGTCGCCGTTTAGTGCGCTGCATTCTAAACTATAATCCCGTACGCGGGCTTATCACACATCCGGCTAGACCGGTCCACCAGCCCACCCCCCTGAATTTAGGATATGTCATTTGAAACGAATTTTTGTAGGAAACTTACCGAGCGATGCCACTGAAGCATCGGTTAATGCTTTATTTTCTGAGTACGGCAAAGTCCGCTCCATTGAAATTATCGCCGATCTATTTAGCGGAAAATGCCGAGGTTTTGGATTTATCGCAATGGAAGGCCACGAAGCCCGCGCAGCTATTGCCGCACTTGACGGCAACCTTTATTGCGGAAAGCCTTTAAAAGTAAAATTTGAAGAACCTGCGGCCGGCAAACACGGCAGACGCCATTGAAATAGTGCCACACGCCTATCCAACTGTTATTGAAGCTATTCAAAGGATAGTATTTAAACCCCCAGGGCATCAAGCCCTGGGGGTTTAAAGAATCTTATTTTAAAGGCCTGCCTTTGGCATCAGTATTGATATGCCCTGAAAAAATAAGGACTGCCTCTATAAACCCCCAGAGCGCCCCATATCCCACCGTCAGCAATGTCACTGCTATCTGGGCAATAGCGATTTTATAGTGGCCCAAATAAAATCTATGGGCACCCACATAGCCCAAAAGCAATCCCAATAATACAGCCAGATATTTGTATTTGACTGCTTTCGGCTTTTCCAGATAAGCACCAACCAGATCAACATTTTTTGCGCTGGATTCATCGCCTTCAAAGCTGACATCATCACCCTGCTCCGGCGGCACGCCTTGCGCCAACCAGTCATCCACATGAAAAGCAAAAAATTTATCCTCACTTTTTATCACGCCTGTCTGGGTGTCTGCATCATAACTTTCTATATGTCCAATCATTTATCTACCTTTTTATTAATTGATTATTAGCAGGTATCTCGCCGGCACGATTACATCAGTTATTCTGTAATCGTACCGCCAATACATCACATGGCGCATGATGTAACACGCTATTTGCAGTTGAACCCAGCAACAGCGCCAAACCATGCCGTCCATGCGAGCCGACCACGATTAAATCCACTTTGTTTTGCTCGGCAATTTTGATTATTTCCAGCTTAGGGCGGCCTATTTCCAGCCACCGGCCATCTTCATCAACAGCCAGTTTATCAGCAAGCCTGGTTAACCTAACTTTAGCACCGGCCATCAGTTCTGCCGTTAAATCCAAATCATAAGGAATATCCACCCCGTAACCCGCCTCGATAATTGGCAAACTGTCCACCACATGCACAATGCTAAGTTTCGCGCGGCATTTATCGGCTAAATCTTTTGCCCTACCAGCAACAATGTCATCTTGCTCAAAAAAATCCACTGCTAATAATATATGTTTATAGCCATCTTCCATTGCATCCTCCCCTAAATTAACATCAGCATCCCCAGATGCTTACTTCTAAAAAACTGAAAAAACCATATTGACCCCCATTGCCCAGATAATTTCTTACCGCACACAAATGGTATCATTTCCATCACAGCAGATTGGTGCTATCCCATTTCTTCCGCTGAAGAATCCTGCTTGTCATTTTCCATCAAACAACTGGCCAACATTTTCCAATAACGCCTTCTTCTATAGAGCTGGCTTGTGGGGTGAGAGCCATTTTAGATTTTTGTGTACCACTCACTATCGTGTGCTTATTTTCACGCATTTCCGTCTACCTTTTTATTGTACCGTCCAGATTTTTGGGGGTCACTATAATGCCATTTTATTTGATACACAAAACGATTGCCCTAGTAAATTGTGAAAACTCAAGAAACAGAAACTAAGCTTATGATAAGATAGCGCTCCGTTTTGCCCCGATAGCTCAGCTGGATAGAGCGGTCCCCTCCTAAGGGACAGGCCGGCGGTTCAAATCCGCCTTGGGGCGCCATACACACATTCAAAGACGTTCAACGAAGTACAAAAACCTGCAAGTTGTCTGGCTTAACAGGTTTTTTATTGTCCAACGAAGTGCAACGGCATACAATGACATACCCCCACTACTGGGGGTATAAGTGGGGGGCATATCCAATACCCCGAGAGGAAATACCCCCAATGCCATTAACAGACACCGCTTGCAAGAATGCCAAACCAAAGGACAAACCTTATGAACTCGCCGATGAAAAGGGTATGTTTCTACTGGTGAACCCCAACGGCTCAAAATATTTTCGCATGAAGTACCGATTCAATGGCAAAGAAAAAAACTTAGCCCTGGGGGTATAAGCGGCATGTCAGGCCATGCGGTAATCTGATTAAGACCGATTAAGCCGACAACAACTTCCAATCCGGCTCACTAAACCCCACCACCGCCTTACCCCCCCCGTTCAACTCCAAAAACACCTGCCGCAGCGGCAACGCCCCAATCTCATGATAAATCTGTAACGTCTGCACCGGATTGCCTAAGCCGCTGGTATTCTTGGGAATAATCCCCAGCAACGCCATGCGCGGTGATGATCTGCTGTTCGGTCTCGTTTTTAATATCCAGAAAATCATCCTTTGGTGCCGAGAAGGAGTACAGGAACCCGCGCAACAGGTAGGGGTAACAATGTGTTCCGGGTTCGGCTTGCTGGTGTTGGGCTTCTGGAATATCGCTTCTAGTCCCATGATTCGCAGCAAACGCCTAACCCGCTTGGGTTCACCACATGCCCCAAGTTACGCAAGTACACCACCCTCTTCAGCACGCCATAACAAGGTGTCCGTGTGTATTGTTCGTCCAGAAGCCTCATTAAGAGGAGATTTTCCTCGCTTTCACCGGCAGGCCGTGAGGAAAGGGACGAACGGTTAAGGCCCAGCAAACTGCATTGTTGCCTGACACTGAACTGCGGGTCTTGCGGGTCAACCCCTATTTTCCTGGTGTCTAATGGATGGCGGAGGACTTTTTTTCTTATGCCCCAGGAGGGTATCAGCCAGTCCCGTTTGGCAATGAGCTGGCCTATCTGGGCTCGTCAATGTCCTGTTGCTGGTTTTCCCGTGCTTTTTCCTTCTTCCCGCTAAAGGCTTCTGGAATCACTGCCAACGCCCGCTTCTTCCAGAGATTGATCTGGGTGGCATGGACACCGTATTCTGTGGTCAGTTCGTTAAGGGTCTTTTGTTGCCGGATGGCTTCAACTGCCACTTTAGTTTTAAATTCCGTTGTGTGGTTCTTGCGTACATTTGCCATAGTTTAGATTGCCTTTTTGGTAAGGCTTTCTATCTTAACTGCTGGTCTAAAATATGGGGAGTATCATAAAACGTAGCCCTGTTTTATCGCGGCTGTCAAGCGTGGTAAACTGGATGCTAAACTAGAATTAGAGGTAACTGCTATGTCCGCCATCACATTCGACACCCACGAATTTTTTAACGAGCTTAAGTTGGCCGGTTTCAGCGAACAGCAGGCCGAAACGATTACCAGGCTACAGAAGGCGGCGGTGTCTTCGACGCTTGAGCAAGCACGGCATGAATGTGACCTTGATAATCTGGTTACCAACAAATCGCTTGATAACCGCCTGCGGGAAGTGGAGTTACGCATGGACACACGGTTTCTAGAACTTGAAAACAAGCTTGTCAAATGGGGCATCGGCTTGGCGCTGGGACAGGTGGCGGTTATTGCCGCCCTGGTTAAGCTGCTGTGAGTATTGCCTCTCAAGTAACTTACTGCTAACTCATTGATTTTTATTAATCCGCCTCCACCCCAAATTTTGGGCGGAAACGCGGATTGACGGCCTTGAGTTACTGCCCGATGCTTGGGGCGGCACGCGCACCTAGGCCGCCTAACAAGTAGTTCAAACGGACAAGCCGCCCGTTGAGCGTTTCAGTATTTTCAAAGTCCTGTGCCGGATGGCTTCCCGCTCAACACAGCGTTAGGCCGTCCTTGGCCGTGTTGGTTTTATGCTCCCAATTTACTCAGCAGCTCAGATTTTTTCACTACGATGTAGCCGCGATCCTGGGTCATGTACTTAATCCATTGCTGTTTGTTTAAGGTAACTCGCAAAAAAACAACCA
>JAUYEP010000063.1 GCA_030689765.1 Methylovulum sp. | reverse complement strand
AGGCGCAGCGGATATTGATGCCGGTGCTCAACATCGGCCTGCCGGATTGTTTTGTTGAACAGGGCACGCGTGAGGAATTGCTTAGGCTTTGCGGGCTGGATACGCAGGGGATTGTGGACAGGATCGGACAATTTGGGGCTTGATTTCTTCTAGCCATAAACCCGCTTATTAACCAAATTAAAGCAAACACATTATGCACAGACTAAAAAATAAAATCCGCGACATTCCAGATTTCCCAAAGCCGGGCATTATCTTCAAGGATATTACCCCGTTAGTGAAAGACCCCGCCGCATTAAGACTAACCGTCCATCAATTACTGCATCCTTTTCTAGGCCGTGACATTACCGCTGTTGCCGGTATGGAAGCACGCGGATTTATTTTTGGCTCATTAATCGCGTGGGAATTAGGTTTGCCGTTCATACCACTGAGAAAACCGGGCAAGCTTCCCTACAACGTACAAAGCGTGTCATACGATCTTGAATATGGCTCGGCGATGCTTGAAATACACATTGATTCCGTCGATAGTGACGACCGCGTTTTATTAATCGACGATTTGCTGGCTACTGGCGGCACCGCAAAAGCAAGCTGTGAACTCATAGAAAAACTGGGGGCAACCGTAGAAGCCTGCGCTTTTGTGGTTGAACTCGATATGCTTGAAGGCAGAAAAAAACTGCAAGATTACGAAATCCATTCGTTATTGCATTACTGAGGCTATACCCACGAAATGTAAAAAATGTTGCCGTTCAGAAACTCGATACTTAAGAAGTTATTGATATGTCAAAGAAAGCTAACAGACTGTCGTCTGTAAACTCCGAATCTGGAATATCCCTGATGCCCGAAAGCTATCAATGGATTGCTGTATCGGCCTATTACAAAGCCTTAGCCAGAAGTTTTGCGCCCAATCATGATCAAGAAGATTGGCTTGAAGCAAAGCAAGAGTATGAAGCGTTTATGTCGGTGCAGCGAAAAAACGGTTTGGTTAGCCTGCGGTAGACTCCGTAACCTGCATGGCATAAGCCTCTGAAAATGCTGGTTTTGCACCAAGGCATCGAGGATACAAAAAACCGTTTGCACCATCGCATGCGATGGTGCAAACGGGCTTGTTAAAAAGGATTAGAGAGCGCCTGAGCCTGCTTTCTTGAACCCTTCAGCGATTGCTTTTGCCTCTGGAGTACAAGCAGGATGTCCCCAGCCTTTCTCACTTTTACCTAAAGCAGGGACTTCACCCACTGTTGTGGTATCGCCATTGCTGATGTCATAAACAATATTGTCATCGCTATGCGCGGTTGCAACGCCGCCTGGCACATGATCCAGCCCAAGTGCAAAACGTGTCCGCCATGCAATATTGTGATCCGCGCATGAAGAATCGCCGCTGAAACCAGCGCCACCTATAATTTTACCGGTGCTATCGTATAAAGCCAGGCCGCCGCCAAATACATTGATGCCCCCTATTTTTTTACCAACCAACGCATCTTTATCCGTGCCATATTGTGCAAAATTACCCGCATAAGCAACATTGATGTCCACAGGATTGCTTTCTTGCAAACCGAACAGGCTACCGCCGGGTTGGGTGGCTGAATAAAGGTTAGCCGTTGACAATGCTAATCCTGGCAAACTGAACGCATTGGCTGTATTGGCTTTTTGTGCCGAGATAACCCTGCTGCCTGGCCATTGGTCACCTGAGTTGGGGCCTGAGCGTGCAACTGCACAAACTACGCCGGCCCTGTTAACAATAGTCGCCCACATGTGCAAACCGAAACCGCCATTTGGCTGGCTTTGGGCGTTTTTTAATGCCGTTTCCAATGCCGCGCGGGTAGGAAGCCCATCGCATTGCCCTGCAAAAGCAGTATTACTGGCCAACGTAAGGCCCAAGAGCATTGCCGATGTATAGATTTTTTTATTCATTATGTTACCTCGTCAAAATAAGCATGTTATAGGTTAGGTGCACTCATCCCAGCTGCAAGGCAGCCTTTGTCTGGCGGCTTACTGGTAAAGGTCGGTTTATCCAGTGCAGCGGGTGCAAGTTTATGCTAGCACAAGTCATTGTGTTCTCATAGATACCTACAGGTCGAAACTATACTTGTATATCCTAAAATTACATATATAACAATTAGTTATATTATGATGCCAGATATTAACGCCTGATTTTGTAAAAGGGGGCTGTGTGTGTTGGATACTTTTTGGACGTTATGTTGTGTAAACACACCACTTCCTAGGAAAGCGTCCCTTCGGTAAATCAGTGCTGGGGGCGAGGCTCATATTCGGCTGAGGTGTTTTGCCTGTATCCCCTTTCGATCTGCATCATATAGCCCTGGATTGTGTTTTCAAATGAATTTGTTATCCCGGTAAATTTACAGCCTATCTTCTCAATGCTTTTTATATATTCCCTCTGGATGAGTAATCTATGTCGAATTTCAAAAGAGACTATTCCCTCATTGGAATCTGCAAGCAAAAGTTTGCAATCTTTAAAATGGATATTGGGGTTCATTATCTTGGAAATCTCTTCGGAATCATTGAGCACTGAGAACCCGGTCAAGCTAATGTCGTATAACTTAAGTTTGACGGACTCACGGCCATTTAGCATCAGCAGGCAAAAACTGGGCTTTGACGCAGGTATTTTTACACGGTGATAATCCCTGGCTTCTACCCAAGCAAGGGAATCCGGAATATGCATTCTAAATGCTGATGCGCCGTAATGGCGAATTTCCTCAAGATTGCTTCCATTAAACGAAATCTTGACGCCTAAATATTCAGTTTTAAAGGCAAGATCAAGGCTTTTATATAATTTTTCAATCTGCTTTTTATGGGGGCCATGATAGAAGACCACATTATTATCTTTTTTATTAACTTCAAGTATCGTGGTGATGAATGTTTCAGCGCTATCACTAAAGGAAACGTTCAACAGGCATTTATTTCTGCATAAAATCACCAATTTATGAATTATCTGTTCCGGGCTTCGGATTAAAAATGCAGGTTCAACTATCATATTGCTGTCAATAACTGCTTTGAAGATTTACGCGGGGTTTCGATTTAATGCCGTCTAAAGCATTTCAAACATATCGTATCGTTACATCAGAGATAAGGCAATATGGCTCCGGTTTTGACAGCACTATACTGAAATCAGCGGGCGGGCATACAGCTCGCTTTGGCTTGAGCCATCTGGCCCGTATGTGTTTGATGTATGGGGCTTACCTTTCAATATGTGCAATGAACGGTCGGTATGGCGGGCCAACAGCGCAATACTGGCGCCATTTTGATCATTCAGGATTTTACACTCTGAGCAGAGTGTTTGAATTTGAGCCCAATAGCGGATTAATTCATCCGTCAATATGCTGGCTGCGGCGGCGCGTCGAAAATACTCAGTTATACCGTCTTGATTATTGGGTAGGTTTTCGGTAGACAAAACTTGCCCACACTGGGTATTGAATAATTCCAATTGCACAACCAACTGTTTTTTATTGGTGGCGATGGTATTAATCAGTTCAGCATTTTGGGCATTTTTTAATGCTTCAACTTCCTGAATAAGCTGAAAACGTAGACCTTCAACCAAATGCAGTGCATTTAATATCAACTTTTCTGTGATGGGATAAGTTTTTTCTATCATGGCTGCGCTTTATGCCTTATGGCAGGGTCATTTCAAATTGAATCATTTTTTTTGCAATCCTTTCTGCATTGATAGGATAGCTTCCCTCTGCAAGCGCTTTTTTTACCGAATTCACTCTGTCCAGATCGACAGACGACGTTGCAGACGATGATTCAAATGCTTTTTTTATCCCTTGTGCCATTGTTGTAATAGCAATATCACCCTTATTTTCGGTGTTGTTAATTGCCGCCTTTTGCCCGTTATCGGCTTCAGCTTTCGTAGCCACCTTGATAGCCGTCGGCATCTGAGTTCTGCCGGTTATTGATTCGATAGTCATGTCAAATTCCTTAGTATCCTTTTTGTCTGCGATAATTATCGGCAGTGCATTAAAAAACTTTAACAAAAGAGCCGGTAATACGCCACTCCTGCGTGGGGCGTACAGACGTTGCATTGCAGCGTCTATACAAGGCCAACACACGAAGAATGGAAATGCGGTAATGCAGAAGAAGGATGGGGATGTAAAGTCCATGCTTGCTGATTTTCAGCTATGCCATAATAATGTGCAGTATTTCACAAGCCGCATAGCGCTCCAGGGTGTCACCTGTAACACCCTGGAACACCCTGGGGGAATGGACAGGTATGAAACAAAGCGTGTCAGGCATACACCTTGCCAAATACAGAAAATACACATTATGGGACAGATATTCATTTTTTAATATCGCCTTAGTAACAGGTTTTAGTCTACTTTGACATAATCGATTGTCACTTCAGAGGAATTTATGTTAGTTATTGTTGGTTATATCGTTATTCTTGCGGCACTCGGCGGAGGGTTTGTTGGTGGCGGTGGACATCTGGGCGTATTGGTCCAGCCGTTTGAATTTCTTATCATTCTGGGGGCGGCGCTGGGTGCTTTCGTGGCTGGCAACTCGATGGACATTGTAAAAGCCGCTTTCAAGGGGGGGACAGGCACATTGGGCAGCTCCCCTTACGACAAGGCATTCTATCTGGAGCTGTTGCTGTCCTTTAATGCGCTGACCAGCAAAATACGCAAGGAAGGTTTGCTGTCGCTGGAAGACATTATTGATGAGCCGCAAATCGACACGATTTTTATGCCTAAGGTGCTGAAAGACCACCACTTGATGGAATTTATCCGCGACAATCTTCGCCTGATGCTGACCGGCGTTGAAGTCATGGCATTGGAGGAGCTTACCGACCAGGTTCTTGAGACCCATCACGAAGATGGCCATGCGCCCGTCAAGGCGGTCCAAGGCGTCGGCGACGGCTTGCCGGCTTTTGGGATTGTCGCGGCGGTACTGGGCGTGGTGCATACGATGGAGTCGGTTGGCATACCGCCTGCCGAACTGGGCAAATTAATTGCTGCGGCTTTGGTGGGGACATTTCTCGGGATTTTGTTAGCGTATGGCTTTGTTAATCCGGTGGCGTCGGTAATGGGGCAGCGCTTTGAAATGGGCAGCAATGCCTATAAATGTGTTCAAAAAGGCCTGTTATGCTGCGCGAAAGGCTTGTCACCAACAATGACTGTCGAATATATGCGGGCGATGATTACGGCTAACCTGCGCCCTGATTTCTTTGAATTGGAAGCGCAATTAAAAGCCGCCAAAAATAAATAGGGTATAGCGATGGCTGAACAACCAATAATCATAAAGAAAATAAAAAAGGGCGGGCATGAGCATCATGGCGGCGCCTGGAAACTGGCTTATGCCGATTTTGTCACAGCAATGATGGCTTTTTTTCTATTGATGTGGCTGTTAGGATCAACGACAGATGCCGACCGCAAAGGCATTGCTGAATACTTTAATGACCCGTTTAAAATTTCGCTGATGGGCGGGGCGGATGTCGGTGACAGGACTAAAATTGAGCCCGGCGGCGGTAAGGACATTACCTCACAAGATCATGGGCAGATTGACGAAAAGGACGATTTAAAGCAGCTTGCGCAGTTGAAGGAAGACATCCAATCGCTGCTAGATAAGCAATTGGAGGAATTCAAGGAACAAATCAAGCTGGAAACAACCCCGGAAGGGTTGCGGATACTTATCACCGATAAGGAAAACAGGCCAATGTTCAAGCTGGCGAGTTCGGCAACGGAGCCACAGACCCAAGAGATTTTAAGGGCATTAGCGCCAGTTATTAATGAATTGCCCAATAAAATTTCCATCAACGGCCATACCGACGCAAGACCATTCCCAAAAAACCAAACGGGATACACCAATTGGGAGCTTTCCGGTGACCGCGCCAATGCCGCGCGGCAAGAATTGGAAGAGGGCGGGCTTGCAGAAGAAAAAATCTTAAGGGTTACCGGCCTGTCGTCCAGTATCCCGTTAAATACCCGTGACCCGCTTGATCCGATGAACCGGCGGATTTCTATTGTTGTCATGAATAAAAAGACCGAGAACGAGATTGTACAGGGACTGAGCAACGAAGGCGGGCCCGAGGGCAATCCTGAGGAGACTGCGCCAGCCGATAATATTCAGACACCCGAATCGCCTCCCGAAGCCAAGCCTTCTGCCGAACATTAAATAATGGTGCGATTTGTATCATCCCCACGCTCCGGCGGCACTGCCCACAGTTAAGCTATCCAAGACTGGAGT
>JAUYEP010000040.1 GCA_030689765.1 Methylovulum sp. | reverse complement strand
ATCACGTTATTTCATACAGATAACTGCTGTTTCAAGCCAGATTTTGTGATAGAAAAACCTAAAAATATAGCAATTATCTGCAAGGAATGTCATATAACACATTGTTTTAAAATCAATTAAAGTTGTGTAGATACTTATGGTGCCCCAGAGGGTATACCTCCTGCATCCATGCAGTCGTTCGTGTCCTTCGTGGTTATCAGCTTTATATTGAATACTTTCACAGTCTCCTAAGCTTGACCCAGGTGTTTCTCAGGGATGACATTTGTTTCGGGCAATAAAAAAGGCCGCGACTCAATGAGTGGCGGCCTTTTTTATTAAAGTGAACCTATTTGAAAAATAAGCCTGTGCTTATGCGATAGATTTTACTTTTGAATTCAGTCGGCTTTTGCTGCGGGAGGCTTTATTTTTGTGAATAATCCCTTTGTTGACAGCAGAATCGATAATGGGTACTGCAATGTTATAAGCGGCTTGCGCTTTTTCTTTGTCGCCTTCTTTAACGGCGGCAAGAACTTTTTTGATGAAAGTGCGTAAGTTGCTGCGCTGCCCTGCATTGCGAATACGGCTTTTTTCCGCTTGTTTCACGCGCTTTTTAGCTTGTGCTGTATTGGCCATAGTGTCTTTTTTCTTAGGGTTTAAGTTTGAGCCGCGCATTATCTGTACAAATGCTACTATTGTCAAATTTAATCACGGATAAGGGCACGGATTTTGAGTAGGCAATTGTTTAAATCAACGGTGACCGTCAGCAGCATGACGTTTGTTTCGCGCATTCTTGGCTTGGTAAGGGATATGTTGATTGCGCGTATTTTTGGCGTGGACTTAGCGACAGATGCTTTTTTTGTCGCCTTTAAAATCCCCAATTTTTTGCGCCGATTGTTTGCCGAAGGCGCCTTCGCCCATGCTTTTGTGCCGGTATTGTCCGCTTATCAGGCGCAAGGCAATAAAGCTGCATTAAAACAGTTTGTCGATAAAACGGCAGGCACATTGGCATTGCTGTTAATGCTGATGACACTGGCTGGCACCGTGGCTGCGCCGGTGCTTATCTGGCTGCTTGCGCCAGGTTTCGCATGGCAGGGGACACAGCATGACCTGGCTGTGCTGATGTTGCAGATTACGTTGCCTTATTTGGTTTTTATCGCATTGGTTGCTTTTGCTGGCAGCATTTTAAATGCTCACGGAAAATTTGTCGTTCCCGCGATAACACCGGCTTTTTTAAATATCTGCATGATTGTTGCCGCTCTGTGGCTTGCCCCCTTAATGGCTCAACCTGTGATGGCATTGGCATGGGGCGTCTTTGCTGCGGGTATCGTACAGTTGCTTTTTCAAATCCCTCCATTAATGCGTTTGGAGTTGATGCCACGCTTACGGCTCGATTTTCATGATGCTGGTGTTAAGCGCGTGATAAACCAGTTGCTGCCGGCAATATTCAGCGTATCGGTGACGCAGATTAATCTGCTGCTGGATACCTTAATTGCCTCGTTCCTCGCCGTCGGCAGTGTGTCGTGGCTGTATTATTCTGATCGTCTGGTGGAGTTTCCGCTCGGTATTTTAGGGCTTGCCTTGGGGACGGTCATTTTGCCTAATCTGGCGAAATATCATGCCGCTGAAGACCCGGTTACCTTTTCCAATTCTCTGGATTGGGGGTTGCGTCTGGTTTTGTTGGCAGGATTGCCTGCAACAATAGGTCTGATAGTGCTTGCCGAACCCATGCTGTCAACGTTGTTTCAGTACCATGAATTCACCGTCGAGGATGTGCATTTTGCGGCGCAGAGCCTTCGGGCTTACGCGATAGGGTTACCGGCTTATATCTTGATCAAAGTATTGGTGCCGGGATTTACGGCGCGGCAAGATCTGAAAACACCGGTGCGTTATGGTTCGTATGCGATGCTGGCCAGCCTCGCGCTGAATGTGCTTGCCTTGCCTTTAGCCCATGCAGGCTTGGCATTGGCAACTTCTTTGGGGGCCTGTTTCAATGCTATGTTACTGCTGAATAAATTAATGCAAGATCAGGTGTTTAATCCAGCAAAGGGCTGGCGGCTGTTTTTTATGCGGGTGACATTGGCAAGCCTTACGATGTCACTCAGCCTTTATTATCTGGTTGATGCGCAATGGTGGGTTGCGTGGAGTTCGGGTGAGCGCATCATTAATCTGCTCAAATGGATTTTGGTAGGCATTGTTGCCTATGCAATGACATTGGTGCTGACGGGCTTGCGGTTACGGGATGTGACGTTCACGCCGGACAGATGACGGCTTTATGGTCGTGTAGACATTAAAAAGCCGCAAAACACTTACCCTTCGGATAAGTGTTTTGCGGCTCGGTTTAAGTATGTAGGATTCGCGCCTTAAAGATTAAAAAGAACCGCCAACATTGAATGAAAGCGCATCGTCATAAGAAGATGCGTTGGTATAAGTCAAGTTTAAACGCACGTCATTAGCGGCGACACCGTTACCTTTTAAGCCGACGTTGAAACCGAATTCTTGTTGGTTATCAATGCCACGAGACATGTTGCTGTCGAAGCGCACATCAGCAAATGAAAAGCTGGTGTTAACGGCTTTGCCAAATAATTGGGCATCCAGGTCTTTAATCAGTTGTATGCCGTTTCTAAAGACATGGACGTTTTGATCAGATGGAGTAACACCGCCAGAGGTGAACTGGGCTGCATCGACATTGTAAGTGTATTGGTTTTGTACAACAGCAGAAAGGGTTGGGCATAATTTGAAGCCAACATTGCTTTGGACACCGCCAGAATATGCAACACTGGTGTTGTCCCAGAGATTGCTACCCAAACCTACCCCGCCAAGACGAAACAAAGGAATAACATCCCATTGTACGGCAGTGATATTTAACAATTTCGACGCAGGAATACGGACACCCGTACCCATAGAAATACGGTAAGAGTCATTGCTGCCACCGCTTGTGCCCGTATCAACGTAGCTCATCGGTAAATTGAACAGTACGCCCCAACCGTTACCTAGTTCCAGGTTATAACCCAATGACAGGGTGTATAATTCTGCACTGGTGCCTTTATAGGTGTAATTGTTGTAGCGGAAATTAGGCGTAAATCGGCTAGTAGTTGCAGCACCTGTCACATTACCTGCTGCTACACCGCTAGTGTCTAAAACAGAATCATAATAAGACATTTGCGAAACATGACTAGCCGGATTGCCTGATTGGTTACCTAAGCCTGTGCCGCTATTGACTTCATTCAATAAGGCTGCCTTATCACCTTTCACAATGACGACATCAGTCCCACCAGTTACCGGGTCAACGATAACCACTTCGGCGTTTTTACCATTGACATAATTTGATAACTGATCTGCGCTAGTAAATGTTTTGCCATCCAGCGAAGGAATATCGGACACAATAGTCACATAGTTGTCTGCGGCTGTTCCAGCAGCATTACCTGTAGTAGTAAATTCAACTACTTTTCCTTGCAAATTAACTTTACCCGTTATCGTTGCCAGATTAAACGAACCGCCGTCTTTAGTGAGTCTTTGATAATCTTTGGCAATGGTTACGGCTTGTGCTTTAAGGTCATCAAAGCTCTTAAACGAATAGTTTATTAGCTCAGTAACACCTGATGCGTTGGTATAGGGAAACTGGAGTGAGGCCGGTACACCGCCAGTAAAATCGGCTAAATCGCTGGCATCATTTAAATCAAGGCCAGCTTTTTTTAATTCGGCAACAGCATGGTCAGGCGTGTCAATGTTGTTTAAATTAACTAAGTCCAAGTTATAAGCATGAGCAGAACCAGCCGCCATACCTAATAATACAGCGGGCAAACCCAGCTGCGTGAACTGCTTCATTGTGCGTTTTTTTGTATAAGTTATGCTCATGAGTCATTCTCTATTATCTAAGTGTTAATGTTTCAATCCACAGCCGACCTCATCTGTCGGATGACAAAGCCACACCCGCGAGGGGCATCCCCATTGCATTACCCGCCTTGCCAGGCGGATGCAATGTGACCGACAGATAGAGGTCAGTGGATTGCCCCCCGTGAAGGGGGAGGTTTCAGACCAGCAAGGTATTTCGATGAAAGCAAAACTCCACAGCCTTCAACAATATGATAGCTGAATTTTCAATTTTAGTGTTGGTTTTATACGACTTTCCTGTCATTTTGCACAACAACAGCCAGCCGATAGGGCGCATTATACCCATGAATCTAAATACACCCATGTTATAAAATGATTTAAAATCGAATGATTAACACTTAACAAGCCGCTATGAATAATCCTCTATTGTCTATCGAACACCTCAGCGTCACTTTTAACCACTCGCAAAAAGTCGTTGATGACATCAGCTTTGTCATCTATCCCGGCGAAACCTTTGCCTTGGTAGGTGAGTCCGGTTCGGGCAAATCAATAACCGCGTTATCTGTGCTACGTTTATTGCCCAATAATGCCCAGCTCGATGCCGGTATGGTAAATCTGCAAGGGGATAATTTACTGCAACGCAGTGAAACTGAGCTGTGCAAAATTCGCGGGCGGCGCATCGGTTTTATTTTTCAGGACCCGATGTCATCGTTGAATCCGGTGATGACGATAGGCGAGCAGATTGCCGAAGTGCTTGCCATTCATTTCTCGTTGCCTGGGAAGGCTGCACAACGGCGTGTACTGGAGTTATTGCAACAGGTTGAAATAACTAACCCGGAGCAGCGTATCAAGGACTTCCCCCATCAAATGTCAGGAGGTCAGCGGCAGCGGGTGATGATTGCGATAGCTCTGGCAGGTGAACCGGACTTGTTGATTGCCGATGAACCGACCACATCACTGGATGTGACGATTCAGGCGCAAATTCTGGCCTTGTTAAAAAACCTGCAACAGCAAACCGGCATGGCCTTGTGGTTGATCAGCCATGATCTGGCGCTGGTGTCTACGATAGCCGACCGTGTCGCCGTGATGCAGAGCGGTAAAATCGTTGAAACCGGTTTGACCCGTGATTTTTTCAATCACCCCGAACACCCGTATACACAGAAACTGCTCAATGCGTTGCCGTCCATGGAAAGTTGCTTGATGCGTCAGACCCAGGACAAACCTCCATTGTTACAAGTCAACGATTTTTCCTGCCATTATCCGATACGCAAAGGCATTTTCAAGCGTACTGTCGATTATGTCCGGGCTGTCGATGGGGTAAGTTTTGAAATTCAACAAGGTAAAACCCTGGCATTAGTGGGTGAGTCGGGCTGCGGTAAAACCACGTTAGGTAAGAGCTTATTAAACTTGATACCTAATAATGGCGGACAAGTCATTATCGACGGCATTGCGCTGGACGGTTTAAGCGGCGAAGCGCTAAGACGGCAACGCGCCAACATGCAAATCGTTTTTCAAGACCCGTTTTCGTCGATGAACCCCAGAATGCTGGTCGGCGACATTATTGCCGAGGGCATTCAAGCTTTACACACCACAATCAGTTTGACGGGGCGCAAGACGCGGGTGCGGCAGTTGTTGCAACAAGTCAGCTTACCTGAAGATTCCGCGTTGCGTTATCCGCACGAGTTCTCCGGCGGACAACGGCAGCGTATCTGTATTGCCCGCGCCTTGGCGGTTGATCCCAAGCTTATTGTTTGCGACGAACCCACCAGTGCGTTGGATGTGTCAGTACAGGCGCAAATTATCAGCTTACTCAAAATGTTGCAGCAGGAAAAAGGCATCAGCTATTTGTTCATCACCCATGATCTTGCCGTGGTCGCGGAAATAGCCGATGACGTCGCGGTTATGTATCAAGGTAAAATTATTGAACAGGGCGGCGTCAAACAAGTGCTTCAGTCGCCCCAACAAGAGTATACGAAAAAGTTGCTGGCTGCAGTTCCGGTTTTGGATAAACGTACATCGCACCGGATAATGTTGCCTGTTTGATGCCTGCACTTAATTAACCACTGCTCTGCTATACTGAATTGACAGCGTTTTTAAACTTCGGGTGTTGATCGGGTGCAGACGTTGCATTGCAACGTCTCTACGCTTGCTAATTTTAAAGATGAAAACGCTGAATCACCAAACCAACCCAGAGGAATGCCATGACTACCCCTATCCGCTTTTTTATTGCCCTCTTCCTTGCCGGATCATTAACTGTTCCTGCAGCCCATGCTGACCAGGACTATCGCAATGCCGACATGCCGACAAACCAGCCTGATGAAGCACTTGAGAACCAGAGTTATGACCAGAAGCTTGTTGACAAGACGTTTAACGCAATTTCAAATCTCAGTACAGGCGTACTTGAAGTGCCAAAAAACGTCATTAACACCACGAATGACAGCAATATTATTTATGGCTTAACGGGAGGGCTTTTTAAAGGCCTGCTGAATACCGTAGGGCGCTTAAGCGTAGGCGTGGCAGATTTGCTGACGGCCCCAATCCCAACCAAGCCAATCACCTACCCGTTACATGCGTGGGAGAATGGCAAGGAAGATACCCGATACGGCAATATATTTGAGCTGGATGAGTTTCAGGAAAACAAACCG
>JAUYEP010000031.1 GCA_030689765.1 Methylovulum sp. | reverse complement strand
GGCATTCGCATTCCCGATATTTCTTATCTGCAAAATTTGCGCAAGATTTGCGATGAACATCAATGGTTGTTGATGTTGGATGAAGTGCAGTCAGGCATTGGGCGCACTGGCAAATGGTTCGCGCATCAGCACGCAGGAATTTTGCCGGACGTGATGACCTTGGCGAAAGGGCTGGGTTCTGGCGTGCCGATTGGCGCATGCCTAGCTGCTGGCAAAGCAACGGGCACTTTTAAGCCGGGCAATCACGGTTCTACTTTTGGTGGCAATCCACTCGCTTCCACTGCCGCACTGACTACCTTGAGTATCATGGAACAAGATAGGTTGCTCGATCATGCGGCGACTTTGGGGGCATGGCTGAAGCAACAATTTGAATCACAGCTTGCAAGCGTAAAAGGTGTTGTTACTGTTCGCGGCCAAGGGTTTATGTTGGGTATCGAATTAGACAAGCCCTGTGGCGCATTGGTTGGTAAGGCCTTAGAAAAAGGATTGTTAATCAATGTCACTGCGGACAGTGTAGTGCGTTTGTTACCCTCACTCATTATGACGCAAGCTGAAGCGCAACAATTATTGGATATTTTGTGTCCGCTGATTACGGAATTTCTGGCACAGGAGTAAGCATGAGTAACATCAAGCACTTTCTGCAGTTTAAGGATCTCACTCTCGCTGAGCTCGAACACATTTTTGAGCGCACGCGCATCATCAAACAACGCTTCAAAGCTTATCAGCCTTACCATCCATTAGCAGATCGCACGTTGGTGATGATCTTTGAAAAAAGCTCTACTCGCACTCGCCTTTCCTTTGAAGCCGGCATGCAGCAGCTCGGTGGTTCAGCGATTTATTTGAATACGCGCGATACGCAATTGGGTCGCGGCGAGCCGGTGGAAGATGCGGCACAGGTCATTTCGCGCATGAGCGACATCGTGATGATTCGCACCTTTGAGCAGAGCATCATCGAGCGCTTCGCCGCTAATTCGCGCGTGCCTGTCATCAACGGTCTAACCAATGAGTATCACCCTTGCCAAATTTTGGCGGACATCTACACCTATATCGAACATCGCGGCAGCATTAAAGGCAAAACCGTGGCGTGGATCGGTGACTCCAATAACGTTTGCAACACTTGGTTGCAAGCGGCTGAGCTGATGGATTTCAACGTACATGTTTCTACTCCACCGGGCTATGAAGTAGAGCCAGAGCGTGCTGGACTGTTTGGTGAAGACAATTACGAAGAATTTACCAATCCAATGGATGCGGCACGCAATGCTGACCTCATCACCACCGATGTGTGGACTTCAATGGGCTTCGAGCGCGAGAATGATGCACGTCGCAAGGCGTTTGCTGACTGGATTGTGGATGCTGAAATGATGTCTGTCGCTAAACCCGATGCGCTATTTATGCACTGTCTGCCAGCCCATCGCGGCGAGGAAGTCGATGCCGCAGTAATCGACGGCGCACAAAGCGTGGTGTGGGATGAGGCAGAGAATCGTTTGCATGTGCAAAAAGCACTGATGGAATATTTACTGCTAGGAAAGGTCGCTTAAGATGAAATTTCACCCTAAATATGCCCCGCAAATTTTCGCCTTACTCATGGCATTCGTCATGGCGCTAATCATGACGGCATTTATCACCGCGCTCAACACAGGCACTGGCGAAGGCTACCTCGGTCGTTGGATGCGCTCATTTATTCCCGCTTGGCCCTTGGCAATGGTTTGCATT
>JAUYEP010000029.1 GCA_030689765.1 Methylovulum sp. | reverse complement strand
CGAGGCTTGGGAGTGCCGGAAACGCCCACCCTGGCTGTCGCCGGGCGGGCTTATTCCGGCCTACGTCCTGTCTTGAACAGACTTGTGTATAAAGACGAGAACTGGAGCTTGGGAACGAGCAAACCAAGAGCTTTGCGTAGTATTCGGGAAGAGCTGGAAAAAACGGGGGGATTAGAATGAATGAACTGCTGAAGTACAAAAATTATTTAGGTTCTGTAGAAGTTGATTTAGAAGATAAAGTTTTGCATGGAAAAGTGTTGTTTATTAATGGACTAATCACTTATGAAGCCGTCAATTTTGATCTGGATGACTTAACAAGTGCTTTTGAGGCGGCTATAGACGAATATCTTGCAGATTGTATGGAATTAGGGATCACACCAGAACAAACCTGCGAAGGTCAGATCACTGTCAACATTTCACCTAAATTACATGTTGATGCCCGCCTGACCGCTTTGAAGAATCACGAAAGCCTGAATGCACTGATAAAAAGGTCGTTAGAGGCTGAGATTTATGGGCGGGCAGTCAATCATAACGCGGGCGTATTTCAGGGCTTTTCAAAAGGGTAGGACACTATGAGATGGCAAGACGTTTGCGAACATCCCAGTTTAAAAAACTTACCCTTCAAAATTGAACTCGATGAATACGGGAAAATAATCATGTCCCCAGTTAAAGTGGTTCATTCGGCACGGCAAGGTGAAATAGCCTTTATCCTGCGGACTTTGTTAAAAACTGGAAAAACGCTGCCGGAGTGTGCAATTAACACCAGTAAGGGAACAAAAGTTGCCGATGTGGCATGGGTTTCTTTAGATCGGTTTCAAATCATAAAAGATGAGGTTGAGTGTTCTATCGCGCCTGAGATTTGTGTCGAAGTCATTTCGTCCAGTAACACCACCAAAGAAATGGACGAAAAAAAAGCCTTGTATTTTGAGGCTGGCGCAAAAGAGTTTTGGATTTGCGATGAAAACGGCGTGTTAAGTTTCTTCGATAAGGATGGCAAGCTGGGCAAATCAGCCTTAGCCCAAAAATTTCCGGCCAAGATAGATTGGTAAGTTTCCACCCTCGCAAAAGTTCATAAAACTCATGGATATAAAACAGGCTCTACAAGCCATATTAAATAAACAAAATCTGACACCTGAACAAATGCGCGAGGTGATGCGGCAGATCATGGGCGGTAATGCCACCGATGCGCAAATCGCAGGCTTTTTGTGCGCGTTGCGTTGTAAAGGCGAGACCATCGGCGAAATTGCCGCCGCCGCTGAGGTGATGCGTGAATTGGCAAGTAAAGTAGCCATCACCGGCAAGCACATCATAGACACTTGTGGTACGGGTGGTGATGGCGCCAATACCTTCAATATTTCAACGGCCTGCGCGTTTGTGGTTGCCGCTGCGGGCGCACAGGTCGCCAAACACGGAAACCGTTCGGTTTCAAGTCGTTGCGGCAGTGCCGATGTATTGGAAGCAGCGGGGGTAAATTTAGATTTAACGGCGGAACAAGTGTCGCAATGCGTCAATGACATTGGCATTGGTTTTCTGTTTGCCCCTAAACATCATGGCGCGATGAAACATACGATTGCTGTCCGCAAAGAAATGGGGGTTAGGACCCTGTTCAATTTATTAGGCCCCTTAGCCAATCCAGCCAATGCGCCCAACCAATTAATCGGTGTGTTTGCCAGGGAATGGGTGGAACCTCTGGCGCAGGTGTTAAAAAAACTCGGTAGCCAGCATGTGCTGGTCGTAAATGCCGACGACGGTCTTGATGAAATCAGCATTGCTTCCGCCTCAACCATTAGCGAACTGAAAAACGGCGAAGTTTTTACCTATACGATAACGCCGGAACAGTTTGGCTTTAAGCGTGCCGATTTGTCGGAGCTTGCCGTCACCGATGCCACCGCCAGTTTAAAGGTGATTAATGCCGTGCTGGATAATCAGCCTGGCGCGGCTACGGATATTGTTTTGCTCAATGCCGGTGCAGCCATTTATGCCGCAAATATCACCGAGTCACTTGCCGATGGCATTGACAAAGCCCGCCAAGTTATCGCCAACGGCGCAGCCCGCGCCAAATTCAATGCGTTAATCGCCTACTCAAAAAATCACTCATAAAAACCATGTCCAATACGCCCGATATTTTAAAAACCATCCTCGCCAAGAAAGCGCAAGAAGTTGCCAAACGCAAACAGGGCATGAGCATTGCCGATCTGGAAGAAATTGCAGGTAGCGTCGAAAAACCACGCGGCTTTTATCATGCCCTGCAAAGCAAAGTAGCCGCCAAAAAACCTGCAATTATTGCTGAAATCAAAAAAGCCTCGCCCAGCCAAGGCGTCATCAGGGAAAACTTCGATCCGCTTGCCATTGCCCAGGATTATGCGATGAACGGCGCGGCCTGTTTATCCGTATTGACCGACAAAGAATTCTTTCAAGGTTCTGAGGCTTACTTGCAGATGGTTAGGGAACGCTGCCCATTGCCGGTGTTAAGAAAGGACTTCATGATCGATGTTTATCAGATTTACGAAGCCCGCGCTTTAGGTGCAGACTGTATTTTGCTGATTGTCGCGGCGCTGGAAGACACGCTTATGCACGAACTGGCACAGACCGCCACCAAGCTGGGCATGGATGTGCTGGTTGAAGTCCATGATGCGGCAGAAATGACACGCGCGTTACAGCTCGACACCAAAATGATGGGCGTGAATAACCGTAATCTGCGCACTTTTGAAACGGCATTGCAAACGACTCTCGATTTAAAAGCGCAAGTCCCTACAGATCGGCTGATTATCACCGAAAGCGGCATACACACGCCTGACGATGTAAAATTGATGCTGGATAACGGCATCTACGCCTTTTTAGTTGGCGAAGCGTTTATGCGGGCGGAAAGGCCAGGGCAAAAAATGCGGGAATTATTTGGCTTGTAACGGATAACCTATCGGAAACGCCATGATTTCAATCATCCAGCGCGTCACTACGGCAACAGTTACAGTCCATAACCAGATCATAGGCAAAATCGACACAGGCATTATGGCGCTGGTTGCTGTAGAAAAAGAAGATGCTGAAAAAGAGGCTATGCGTTTATTGGAACGCCTGCTCAACTATCGCATTTTTGCCGATGAAAATGACCGCATGAATCTGAGTTTACGGGACATCAACGGCGGCTTGTTGCTAGTCCCGCAATTCACACTCGCCGCCAATACCGAAAAAGGCAATCGCCCCAGCTTTGCATCAGCGGCAGCACCGGAAAAAGGCCGGGAACTGTTTGCCTATCTGCAACAACTCGCCAAACAACAGTATCCGCAGGTTGAGTTCGGTCAGTTTGGTGCGGACATGCAGGTTGCCCTCGTTAATAATGGCCCCGTAACTTTTACGTTAAGGACGCGGGCGTTGATGAAATCTTAGGAATGGGTACGACACTTGGCAACATGATGACTGCCAGTCCTTTGAGGACTGGCAGTCATGACATCCACCGAAGGTACAAATCACAAGACGAAGTTGTTTTGTACACATTCCTTAGCGCGTCCGTTTTAACCCAGCTTAAAGCCAAGAAAAAATCCCGCAACCCCGCTAACACCCTTACTGGTGATGCTGGACAAGCGGCCCACTAAAAAATCCCCCGATGATTTTGCCGCTGCCGTTGCGGAATTAGCCACGACCTGGAGTTCGGCATCGGTAACGTTTATAACGCCATAATATTCGCTAGCAAACAGCAACACGATTGCGCCGCCTGCTAAAAATAACGCAGTACGCAGCATTTTTTTAGCAAAATAGCCAACCGCCAAACCAATCACAAAGGGCGCGCCTATATTGCCAATTAAAAATGCGGACGAAAAAATATCGGTGGAAAATGAAGGGTCATTTAAATTACTTTTCATGAAAAATGTTGGGTGGGTTGCAGACCGGAACGGCTATCTTAGAGTTTAGACGGTTATAGGGGGATCGTTAGAACAAACCTATCCTTTCCCATAAGATAATGATAACGCAGCAATCGACAGGATTCGACCGGATTCTGCTATCAGGAACGGCACGGATTAAGTTTGCTTGATCAGAAAAAAAGCCGAATTCATTGCACACTTCGGCTTGGGAGGGAAGGAGGAAGTAATTTATGGCGGCTAAAACAGGCATCTTGCCATCGACGCCAACCTATCGGCTGGCTTAACTTTTTCCGGGCAACATGCCCACTGATCCGGGTTTAATACGTTTACAGGTAACAACAACATCTTCCAGGTGACATTGCTTTTTACCGTCATTAGCGCCGGTACATTCCTGGCATACGGCTTTACCGTTATCTTTTATTACTTCGACATGCCAGCCATAACCTTGGGATTGACAGAATTTTTTACTGTATTTATTAAGGTTATAAGGTTTGGATGCGTTGGCAATAGCCTCTGCTTCTACTGCACAACCAGGTGACGGTAACGTATTCGCCATAAGATCCCTGTGAATATATTCTGCCGCCAATGGCGCGCCAGAATAGTTAGCGCCAAAAAAAAACATTAGCGCCGCTAACAAACCTGTTTTAAATTTCATCATTGCTCTCCTGATTATTATAATTATTCAAACGATTAGGCATTAACTCAGTTCAACACCCTGATATTCATCTCAGCATTTTCAGCATCGATCTGTTGTTTAATTGGAGCAAACTTTTCGTTTTCACTCTGTTTTACCATAAAGATTCCAGCGAGTATGACAAACAGGGTCAAGCCCACATATAACCAGAATTTATCTTTTTGTTGTTCTTCTGCGTTCATTTCTTTACCTTTCTATGTCGAGCCATCCAAAGATGTGCCAAATAATATGAAAAAACTAAACCCCTTAAAACCACAGCGGGAACTGGCTTAACGCCGCCGCTTTGGGTCTCAGATATACACTGCCGCCTACTTTTTGAAAAAATACCTCCGCGCCTTAATTTAGGATTTACAGCGTTTTCAATCTTTGTGTGTTGATCTTGCACAGACGTTGCATTGCAACGTCTACGCTTGCTGATTTTGTTTTACACCAAAACAAACAGGGTGGTCTACAGCACTCATAAACACCCCATATAGTTTTGAGTCGAAACTATATGGGGATTTAACGGGACTGTCAACTGCCAACAATTCACGGATAAGCATCAACGTCTTGCCGTTACGGCAAGCCATTTGAGCATCAGGACAAGTATGGGCGCACCTAATTTGTGCATCTTTGCACAAAAACAATCCTTCCCCATAACCATAAAACCCATCTGCCAGCACTTGGATCACTGCATTCAATACAGCAATTTGGAGCAAATTCTGCGATAATACGGCACTAATATTCCGGCACATTAATTGCTGTTTTTATATTTATGGCATATTCATGACCTGTTTATATCGCAATATCGGCCTAACATTTTTATTCGGCGACCCGTAATGAAAGACAAAAAAACCTTTAAACCCTGTGATTTAGTCATCTTTGGTGCATTGGGTGACTTATCCCGCCGCAAGTTGATTACCTGTCTGTACCGGCTTGAAAACGCCAACTTGATAGAACCCGACACCCGCATTATCGGCGTTGACAGGCATCCCCTTGAACAGCCCCAATTTGTTGAAATAGCCCATAATAGCTTGCAGGAGTTTTTGAATGACGTACTGGATGACAGCGTTTGGCAACGCTTTTCAGTACGATTTGCTTACTTGCAAATAGATTTGACCCAATTAGACCAATACAAACAGTTAAAAACCGTCACTGACGCCAAATCCAGAGTGATGGTGAATTATTTTGCGGTGTCACCGTTTTTGTTTAAGAACATTTGCCAGGGGCTTAATCAATCGGGGATTTTGACTGAAGAATCACGCATGGTCATGGAAAAACCCATAGGCCATAGCCTAAAATCATCAAAAGAAATTAATGATGAAGTTGCCAGGGTCTTTAACGAAAACCAGGTCTTTCGCATTGACCATTATTTAGGCAAGGAAACTGTACTCAATCTACTGGCATTACGGTTCGCCAATTCCATTTTTACGACCAACTGGAACCACAACACTATTGATCACATCCAGGTGACTGTCGCCGAAGAAGTCGGTATTGAGGGACGTTTTGACTATTTTGATAAAACCGGACAATTGCGCGACATGGTGCAGAATCATCTGTTGCAGATTTTGACGTTTATTGCCATGGAACCGCCCGTTAACCTTGAAGCCGAAAGCATCCACAATGAAAAAATAAAAGTGTTGAAAGCGTTGCGTCCCATTACGTTGAGTAATGTCGAAGAAAAAACCGTGCGCGGACAATATACCTCAGGCTATATGAAAGGGCAGGCCGTCCCAGGCTATCTGGAAGAGGAAGGCGCCGATATTGAAAGCACGACTGAAAGCTTTGTCGCGTTACGCGTTGATATTGATAACTGGCGCTGGGCCGGTGTGCCGTTTTACTTACGCACGGGCAAACGCCTGCAAGGCAAACGTACAGAAATTGTCGTGTATTTTAAACAACTGCCGCACAATATTTTTAAAGACAGCTTCCGTGAGCTGCCACCCAATAAATTAGTCATCCATCTACAGCCCAATGAAGGCGTTGAAATTGAAATACTCAACAAAATCCCTGGTATCGACGAGCATATCAAACTAAAAAAGACGAAACTGGATTTAAGTTTTTCAGAAACGTTTAAAAAGAGCCGGATTTTTGGCGGCTATGAAAAACTGGTGCTGGAAGCCATGCGCGGCAATCCCACGCTGTTTCTTAGCCGTGAAGAAATTGAACAGGCCTGGACATGGATTGATTCCATTCAGGATGCCTGGCAACACCTTAATGCCACACCCCGTCCTTATTCAGCAGGAACGTGGGGGCCGGTTGCCTCGGTCGCATTAATTGCGCGGGACGGCAGGGCATGGGAAGAATAACTAATAGGGCAAAACGACAACTTAACTAGCCATCGTAGAGAGATAAGGAATACATAATGCACCCCATCATTGAAAAAGTGACTCAAGACATCATTGAACGTAGCCACCCTACCCGTTCCGCCTATCTGAAATATATCGATGGTATTGCTAAAAAAGGCCCTGTCCGTTCCGGCATGGGGTGTGGCAATTTAGCCCACGGCTTTGCGGCCTGCAGTGCCAGTGAAAAAGCCGACTTAACCGGCGATCAAAAAGCCAATATCGCTATCATCACATCTTACAATGACATGTTGTCAGCGCATCAGCCCTACAAAGACGCGCCAGACTTAATCAAGGCGGCAGTCAGGGAAGCGGGCGGTGTCGCGCAAGTTGCAGGCGGCGTACCCGCCATGTGTGACGGTATTACACAAGGCCAGGCTGGCATGGAAATGTCATTGTTCAGCCGTGATTTGATTGCAATGGCGACTGCCATTGGCATGAGCCACAATATGTTTGACGGCGCGTTGTATTTAGGCGTTTGTGACAAAATCGTGCCAGGATTGCTCATCGGCGCGTTGAGCTTTGGGCATTTACCCGCCATCTTTGTACCCGCCGGCCCGATGCCTAGCGGCCTCACCAACAAAGAAAAAGCCCGCGCCCGTCAGGCTTATGCCGTGGGTAAAATCGGCCGTAAGGAATTGCTGGAAGCAGAATCAGCTTCGTACCACAGCCCCGGCACCTGTACGTTTTACGGTACGGCAAACAGCAACCAGATGATGATGGAAATTATGGGGCTGCATCTGCCCGGCAGTTCTTTCATCAACCCTTACACACCGCTACGCGACGAACTCACTAAAGCCGCCGGTCGGCAGGTGTTAAAATTTACCGCACTCGGTGATGATTATCGTCCGATAGCGCATATCATTTCTGAAAAAGCCATTGTCAACGCGGTGATTGGTTTATTGGCGACTGGTGGCTCGACCAACCACACTATGCACTTGATCGCCATTGCCCGCGCTGCCGGTATTGTCCTTAACTGGGACGATTTTGATAATCTGTCCAAAGCCATTCCGTTAATCGCAAAAATTTACCCCAATGGCCCTGCTGACGTTAACCACTTCCAAGCGGCTGGCGGTATGGGGGTGTTAATTGCTGAACTGTTAAGAAATGGCCTACTGCATGAAGATTTGCTGACGGTTGCCGACGAACGCGGCATGAACAACTACTGCCAAGAGCCTAAGCTGATTGACGATAAACTGATTTGGGGGCCGGTTCCCGAAACGTCGTTAGATACCGAAGTGCTAGGCACTATTGCAAAACCCTTTGCTACCGGTGGTGGCCTGCATTTGATGCACGGCAATTTAGGGCGCGGCATATCAAAACTGTCCGCCGTGTCACCCGACCATCAACAGGTTGAAGCACCTGCGATAGTGTTTGATGACCAAGAAGATATGCTGGCGGCATTTAAACGCGGCGAACTGGAAAAAGATTTTGTCGCTGTTCTCCGCTTCCAAGGCCCCAGGGCCAACGGGATGCCGGAGCTGCATAAACTGACGCCACCGCTGGGCGTGTTACAAGATAAAGGCTTTAAAGTCGCATTGGTCACCGATGGTCGGATGTCCGGGGCATCGGGTAAAGTACCCTCAGCCATCCATATTTGCCCAGAATGTGAAGTCGGAGGGCCGTTAGCCAAAGTACGCAATGGCGATATCATCGCCATGAACCTGCAAACGGGTGATATTAACGTGCTGGTTGACGAGACTGAATTTAATGCCCGAATTCCACTGCCCAATTCCGCCAAAAACCACCACTACGGCATGGGTCGGGAAATGTTTGGCCGTTTCCGCTTGAACGCATCCTCCGCAGAAACGGGGGCATCTAACTTATTTGTTTGTGATTAACCAACCAGCATTTACAGCGTTTTCAGATTAGGTTAATAACATTAGATTTAGCTGGTGATTTAGCGGGTGGAGTACAAACCTAGGTTTGTACTCCGTTACCTCACTAACCGATGTTGAAACCGCTGTAACTGATGAAGGGCATAGCGCATTGCCTCCCTACCACTTAACCCTGAACTAAAAAATGAATCAAACTAACTGGAAAATCCAACCGAAAGACGTATTAAATGCAGGCCCAGTCATGCCGGTCATGGTGATTCAAGACCTTGACGATGCCGTGCCGTTGGCACAGGCTTTGGTTGCAGGCGGCATTAAAGTCCTGGAAATCACCTTACGCACACCTATCGCGCTTGAAGCCATCAAGCTCATCAGTGAAAATGTTAAAGAAGCCATCGTTGGCGTCGGCACAATTACCACGCCTGAACAACTTAAAGCCGCTGAAGCAGCGGGTGCAGTTTTTGCGATTAGCCCAGGTTTGACACCTACCTTGTTAGCCGCCGCCCAAGCCAGCAACATAGCATTGATTCCAGGCATTGCAACGCTGTCAGAATTAATGATGGGCATGGAATACGGGCTGGATCATTTCAAGTTTTTCCCCGCCGAAGCGGCTGGCGGCATCCCCATGTTAAAAGCCATTGCAGGCCCTGCGCCCTACATTACTTTTTGCCCTACCGGCGGCATTTCCCCTGACAATTACAATGCCTATCTTGCCTTAAACAACGTCGCTTGTGTCGGCGGATCATGGCTAGCCCCAGCGGATGCGGTAAAAACCAAAAACTGGGCTAAAGTAACCGAGCTGGCAAAACAAGCCATTGATAATGTCATTGCCGCTTAATTCCATTCAATTAAGAAGCCGCGCGACAGCCGCATTAAACGCGCCTAAAACAGAGAGAAAACCCATGACCAATCTACGCAATCTTACGTTAAATGAGAACACTCAGTCTTTATGTGAGTTACCTGTTTTAACGGGGACCACAGGGCCTAATGTCGTCGATGTTCAAGCCTTGTATAGAGAAACAGGCATGTTCACTTATGATCCTGGCTTTAACTCAACGGCCAGTTGCCGTTCTACGATAACGTTTATAGATGGCGAAGAAGGCATCCTGCTTTATCGGGGCTACCCTATCGAACAGCTTGCCGAGCAATGTAATTTTCTGGAAGTCTGCTACTTATTGCTCAATGGCGAATTGCCAGACAGCAACCAACTGTCAATATTTGAAAACAATATTACCATGCACACGATGGTGCATGACCAGTTGACCAACTTCTTCAAAGGCTTTCGCCGCGATGCGCATCCGATGGCCATTATGGTGGGCGTCGTCGGTGCGTTATCCGCCTTTTATCATGGCGCCCTGGATATCCGCTCCAAAAGTGACCGGGAAATGTGCGCGATACGCCTGATCGCCAAAGTCCCGACCATCGTCGCAATGTGCCATAAGTACAGCACGGGTATGCCGTTTATGTATCCGCAAAATAAACTGAGTTATGTCGAAAACTTTCTGCGCATGATGCACGCCACCCCGTGTGATGACTATAAAGCAAATCCAGTGCTGATACGCGCGCTGGACAGAATCCTGATTCTCCATGCCGACCACGAACAAAATGCTTCCACGTCAACCGTCCGCCTTGCAGGTTCCAGCGGCGCTAATCCCTTTGCCTGCATAACCGCAGGCATTGCCTGTTTATGGGGCGCAGCCCACGGCGGCGCCAATGAAGCGGTACTTAATATGCTGGAGAGTATTGGTGATGTCTCGCGTATCCCCGAATTTATCAAAAAAGCCAAAGATAAAAACGATCCGTTCCGGCTCATGGGTTTTGGTCATAGGGTCTATAAAAACCATGACCCACGCGCCAAACTGATGCGTGCGACCTGCCATGAAGTGCTTAACGAGCTGGGTCTGCATGATATCAAGCTGTTTGAACTGGCCTTGGAGTTGGAACGCATTGCCCTTGAAGATGACTACTTTATCGAGAAAAAGCTCTACCCGAATGTCGATTTTTATTCCGGCATTGTGCTGCACGCACTAGGCATTCCCACCAATATGTTTACCGCAATGTTTGCAATGGGCAGAACCGTAGGCTGGATAGCCCACTGGGATGAGATGATCGCTGATCCTGAACAAAAAATCGGCAGGCCAAGACAGCTTTATACCGGCGCTACGCGACGCGACGTACCGGCTGACCATAGAAAATCAGTTTAGCCACCTGATATATAACCCCCTGCCAAGAAATATCTCGGCAGGGGGTTAAATTCAAGGCTCATTGTGGTGGATGGCTAGCGAGCCAGAGAAAAAATCGACGGCTGGAGTCAAAAACATGTTTTTGACTCCAGCCGCATTTTAAATATCAACAAGTTAAAAACAAAAACTTATAAAATTGCTTTGCAAAATTTGCAATGGCTAAACCGAGAATCGCACCTAGCATCCATTTCATCAGGTTTATATCCGCTTTGATGGGAGCCAGTCCAATTTGCAAATCACGCTGGGTGACAAGCTCTGATTCATTTATAACGGCTTGCATGGCTTCGGTTAACGCCTAGGCTTGCCTTGCCTTTCTTCAAAACCGGCTTCTTTTAGTTTACGGATAAATTTGTGGGTTTCAAACGAAATCGTCGCCATTTCATTTCACCTAACCCATAAAAATATAACCAAAGCACATCACAACAAAAAACCGCCCCCAGTTTCCCAAGGGCGGTTTGTTGTGCATTGTTTAACTGTGTTGGTTGGGTTGCGAAGCGCATGCAACCTAACCTACGCAGCTACCTGGCTTGCCCGTTATCCATGACCATATTGCGTCAACCGAAGCAGCGCAACAATTAAACCGCCAACCGCCAGTAATGTGCCAAAACCCCAACGCATCAATAACTTTATTTCATGATGCAAACCCATAATCTCTTGGTGCTGTTGTTCAAACCTTTTGTCCACTTGTTCAAACCGCTTATCTACTTGATCAAACCGCTTATTCATGTCCTGGTGCATTTGCTCAAAACGCTTATCGACTTGCTCAAAGCGTTTATCGACTTGCTCAAAGCGTTTTTCCATTTGCTTAAAGCCTTCCGTCATCAATTCGCGCTGATGCTTTAACTCTTCTTCCACCCGAATAGTCCGTTCACGCAAGTCCAATTCGTAACGCACATTGGCATTTAAGGCTTCCGGCGTTTCGGACATTGTTTTTTTGATTAGCCACTGAATTTGCTCAATATCTTCCTGTGCCAATGCCATTTTTACCTACCTTTTAGTTTGTTTAACAGATACTTGAAACGCTAAAAACAGCGTCAAAGTATAGCACAACAAACCGCCCCCAGTTTCCCGAGGGCGGTTTGTTGTGCATTGATTAACCGTATTGGTTGGTTTACGGACAGCATGCAACCCAACCTACGCAACTAGCTTGCCCGTTATCCATGACCATATTGCGTCAACCGAAGCAACGCAACAATTAAACCGCCGACCGCCAGTAATGTGCCAAAACCCCAACGCATCAATAACTTTATTTCATGATGCAAACCCATAATCTCTTGGTGCTGTTGTTCAAACCTTTTGTCCACTTGTTCAAACCGCTTATCCACTTGTTCAAACCGCTTATCTACTTGATCAAACCGCTTATTCATATCCTGGTGCATTTGCTCAAAACGCTTATCGACTTGCTCAAAGCGTTTATCGACTTGCTCAAAGCGTTTTTCCATTTGCTTAAAGCCTTCCGTCATCAAT
>JAUYEP010000019.1 GCA_030689765.1 Methylovulum sp. | reverse complement strand
ATAGATAGATAGATAGATAGATAGATAGTGTGGCGGGGTTACGGCATCCGTCAATCGTTTACTAGAAATTAACATACAAAATCATCTCAAACAGTTGCTCGGTCTGGTTGCCGCCGAACGCCTGTTTGCCGCCTTCATCGGGCACAGCGACGGCGTAAACCGCGCTCATCGACACCTGGTCAGTCAGGGTTAAATCGGCGTAGAGGTTGATTTCATCAGCGAAGCGGCGGTTAGTGACCGGTGTGCCGTAATAGTTGTTGGCATCCAGATCAAAGTGGTAATAGATGGCACCGATACCCAGTTTGTCGGTGGGCGCGGCGGATATACGCGCCATCTGGGTTTTCATATTGCTGTTGAACAGATAATAAGCACCAACAATTTCGCCTTGATACCAACTGCCCCAACCACGGCTATAACCATAAAACAACGCATTAAAGCTTTTACTATTGTTATCGGCGGGGTTGTCATCACCTGAAAAATGTAAATAGCGGTAAGACAGCGCCGGCTTCCAAGCCCAGTTAGAAAACGCATAGCGGCCTTCAAGATACCAGCCGTAAGCATCAATACTGCCTTGTTTGCCTGCGCCGTTTTCGTAGATGGCGTTGCCCCAAAAATCCAGATTATCGATGCCCGGCGGGGAAATTTCACTAAAGCTGAATGAATAGACATTCATTTGATCGCGGATGATACGGAACGATTCAAAGGTCGAATCCAGCACATGCACAAACAGCGCACCCAATTTGCCGGAATAGACATTTTTCCGCTCCAGATTAAGCCCAATCAGCGCGGTATTTTCCCAAGTGAAATCGGTTTTTAGGTAAAACAGATCGCTATGAATGTTCCCAGTGTCTATCTGCACCAACCCCGCCCTGGCAAAAGCGGTTCTGGGTGCCAGCCAATACGCGGCTTTGGTGAACATATCGAAGTTACCGTCCCAAATCATCAAACCGTCACCGATTTGCAGGTTTTGCCGCCCGTAAGAAAGGGATAACGCATCCTCGCCCAAGCTGTCCTTAAACAACGCCCCTGATTTCCAGCCACCATACAAAAATTCAAGCGCGGTATCTTCAGAGGCTTGGGTATAACCGCCGCCATCACCATCGCCCGCAGTAAAGGTCTTGACTGCCGAGACGCCGCCATAAAAACGACCGGTATTTGCGGTGGCATAATCGACAAACAAGGCCGGTTCCAGATAGCCTTCGCCCCATTGCGCATCACCGGTGTTCTCGCCCGTGAAATAATCGATACGCCCCGCGCCAAAACTGGTGTTGTCAGTGAAATAAGCACCCAGTGCTGAACCGACACTGCCGCTTAACTTGAAAGCAGCCTGTTCGTAGAGCGTGAATTCAGCCGACGCGATTGAGGTGTAACAATAGAAGAGTAGGACAGCAGTTTTTGATGTTGGAAAGACTTTGAGAGATAACGCCATAACATTTACCCGATTTCTTAAGTTCGCATAGTTTAGACCAATTATCACAAACTAATGAAAGCAAAATCTGGGTAACAGCCGTGTAGGGTGGGCAAAATTGAATTGGAAACCCAGATCAATGTAGAGACGTTGCACCGCAACGTCTTTGTAGGTATGCCGTGCATAACCCGTAGACGTAGCCGTGTAGGGTGGGCGACGCTGTCCTGCCCACCTTTTTCGGATAAATAGGTGGGCAGGACAGCGTCGCCTAAAGCGCCTACTGTTGGTGCCCACCCTACCTGTCTTTCTTCGCTAACGCACCAGCAATTCAGGGCCAAACCAGTCAACAATAACGTGCCGGTAATGTTCGGCTTTCGCGGTTTGCAGATGTTCCAGAGGATTAAGGTTGTCGGTGAATATAACGCCTAGCCTCTTGTCCACTGGAAATAGCCTGTTTTTCAGCCAGTCTATTTGTTCAGCCAGCAGCGACTTTGAATTAAGGTCAATCGCCTGGCGGCTAGCCAGAAAAATGAAGTCATTAAAATCCCTGCCGGGTTCAGAGACAAAAACCGATTGCTGGGGGAACACTTCTGCGACAGTCCGCGCCACGGAGGCCAACGCGATATTGTGCCCGCCGTGCGAGAAGGCGACAAAATTAAGCGCCAGTATGCCTTGCTCCGATAATAATCCGCGTAACTGCGCCAGCGTTTCAACCGTCAATAAATGCGCGGGCTCCGATCCGCCGGTGAAACAATCATGAATAATTAAATCGTAAGGGCCTTTCAGATGGCGTATTTCATAACGCGCATCGCCGACTATCGCCTGGCCGGTAGGTTTGAAACCAAAATAATCGGCTGCCGCTTGTGAAACCGCAGGATCAATTTCCAGGGTATCGGTTGTTATGCCGTAACGCTCATGCAGAACCTTTGCCATGTGGCCTGCACCCAAACCAATAATCAGTGCGCGGATCATTTTTTTGGGCGCCAGTGCTGGAATCAGGCCGACAATATCCTGATAGCTCAAGCGGCTTTGCCCATCGCTGATACTGGATGCGCCTATCGTTGACGCATCGGACGTCAGCAGGCGCAAATCACGGGCGGGTTGGTCGATGACCCGCACCCAACCGTAAAGGCTTTCGCGTTCAGACTGGATTTTAAACTGATTGCCGCCGGTATAGCTATGGCCTGCCCCGACAATTTTCGGCAACAAGCACAAGCCGGCTATCGCCAGCACGACACAGGGCGTAATTGCAGCAGACACGCCCAGTTTTTTTTGCTCATAAACGGCGACTATCATCGCCAAGACCAGCAACAATAGCCCAAGGCCGACCAGAATCTGGCGGGAACCTACCAGAGGAAACAGGAAAAAACCTAATGCCAACGTGCCAATCACGCTGCCCACGGTACTGACGGCATAAATCGAACCGGCGCTGTTACCGACGCCATCCAGTTTTGAAGTTGACAGTTTAATCGCAAAAGGCCCTACCATGCCCAGGAAGGTCAAGCTAGGCGAGAACAACACCAGCGAGCTGACAAAAGCGCCGGCACGCAGGCCCAGCGGGTCAGTCGCCAACAATACCGCCCGCGTTGCCCACGGGATCAACAGCGTGAACAAGGCGGCAAGCGCGATAATCAGTGACAATCCAGTGCGTTTTGCGCGGTCTGCCCAACGCCCACCGACAAAATAACCGACTGCAAGCGCAATCATGGTTACTGAAATCAGCGATGACCAGACATAAAGGCTAGCCCCGTAAAACGGCGCAATCATCCTTGTGCCTAACAGTTCTATCACCATCACGGACGCGCCGGTGATGAAAACTGTCAAAAAAAGTCCGGTGCGGTTAAAAATACTCAGTTTATTGTTCATTATCATTCCTTATCGTTCCCACGCTCCAGCGTGGAAATGCAGTCTATCGCGCTCCAGCGCGGCGACACGGGACGCTGGAGCGTCCCTAGCGGCGTTCCCACGCTGGAGCGTGGGAACGATGCGGGAAAATAAATTGTAACCGCATGAATATTAATATTTATTCCTTAACTGTGGGCATTGACGCTGGAGCGTGGGAACGATAAAAACGGAGTACAAACCTAGGTTTGTACCCCACCAGCTAAATCTAATGTTATTAACCTAATCTGAAAACGCTGTAATTAACGGGCCGCCTGTTTTGCCCTGGACATCGACCCAGCAATAGGGCAATCCCAAGCTTTCCAGCCAGATCCCCCCCTCCTCTTCCTTAAGCATCGCAATCGTCGAAGCGCTGCCCGCAACAACGCAGAATTCGCCGACGACGCTGACCGATGCCAGATATTTTACCGGCCAGCCCGTTTTTGGGTTAAGGACATGTCCATAACGCACACCATCAACGGTAAGGCAGCGTTCGTAATCGCCGCTACTGGCAAGTGCGCCTTCATGCAATGACAATGTTTCCAGTACGGCGTCTTGGTGGCGCGGATGACGTATGCCGATACGCCACGCGCTGCCGTCCGCCCGTGGGCCTATGATCTTGATGTCACCCCCCAAATTGATTACGCCATGCCGGATACCCGCCGACCAGCACAATGCGGCTGCCCTATCGACGGCATATTCCTTGACGATGCCGCCGAAATCAATCTCCATGCCTGAAACCAAAAACTCAAGGATGGGGGGATTCCAGCGTAGCTTGTGCCAGCCGATTTTAGCCAGCACGGTCTGGATAGCTTCATCATCAGGCAAACCTTCCCGATCAAAACGCCAGATGCTGCGCAAAATCCCCGACGTAATATCAAACAAGCCATCACTTTGTTGATGACAGGTTGCGGCATAATTTAATAATCCAGCCGTTTCTGGATCAACGGAAAGACTGCCGCCCGTTGCCGCCACGCGATTAATCTTGGACAAAAAGCTGTCGTTACGATAACGGGAATAACGCATTTCCAAACGCCTGACATCGGCAATGGCCCGTTCTGCCATTTGTTTCGCTTTAGTGGTGGTCTTAGCGAACAGCTGAATATCGCAAGGCGTACCCATTGCATTAAATTCATAATGGAGAAATTTCATGATTTAGCTGCGGGTCATAATGAGGCGTAGGGTGGGCAACGCTTTTCTGCCCACCAATTAGAACATCAAAAGCATAGGTTCTTTAATCTGTGGGCAGAAAAGCGTTGCCCACCCTACGCCCCTACGCCTGCGCTTTAAATGGAATGTTTAAAACGCCACACTCCAGGTCGCCGACAACGCACCTTCGCGATCAAGCTGATAACCGTTCACATCGGTGTCTACAGGTTGCAGCCATTCAACGCCCAGGCTGTTGCCAGCCAGTTCCCCGCTGGGCACAACGGCATTAAGGCCAAAACCGATGTCCCAGTAGCGTCCGCCATAACTGGCTGGATAATCCATAGGGCCGGATTTTGGATTGACATTGTTCACTACCGCGCTGTTGACAACCCCTGGTGTGGGGTTGAATTGACCGCTGACAGCGCCCTGCTCCGTATATACCCCTCGTATTGATGCCGAAAGCCAAGGCGTCAGGCTATAACCGCCCCACGCCGTGGACTGGAAAATATCACCAAAGGCGAAGCCTGATGCGTTCTTGTCTTCGAGGCGTTGTGTACCGCTAATTTGTGCGCCCCACGACCAATCATTGAGCTTACCGGTATAAGTCAGGCTAGGTTTAAAATCCCAGGTGCCGCTACCGAGCTGCATCCCGTAATGGATAAACCCTTCGTCTTGCTGATGCGAGCGTCTGAGTTTAATGTCCACATCCCCCGTCGGTGCGCTTAGGCCTAAACCTAAATGGACATGATGCAGGGGGCTATCAAACAACTTGAGCAAGACGTACATCCCGGTATCGCCAACACCGCCGGTGGCGTGCCCCGTGCCTCTATGGACGTGCCCACCCGGCTGGACTGGCGGCGCACCATCAAGATTTCTCAAATTCATCGCCATATCCATAAATTGCGGCATTAACATCAGGTTTAGCCAGTCCGTTGGCGCATACATAATATCCAGCATGTGCATGTTCATATCCATATAAGTCGGTGTCAACCGGCAGCGGTTACTGCCTTTGCCGCAACCGTTGTTGACAATGGCGTGGTCGTTAACAGCCGTTGAGCCATGCAGCATTTCGCCAGACTGGCGGGCGTACATATAACGGTAGCCTACCATCACATCATTGGTTTTGCTTAACGTATGGTCGAACATGACACCGGCTGGCCCGTGGCTGCCGTGATGTCCGCCGTGACCGGCATGATGATTACGGTGTTCATTAAGCATCGCACTACCCAGCACTGATAAGTTGACCTTCATTGCGGCATTCGCCATGAAGTAATCAAAATCGCTGTAACTGCCTTCCCCACCACCATCAAGCTTTAATGAACCGGCATGGGCATAGTATTCAAAACCGGCTTCAAGGCTCACGGCTTTGGAGAATTGCTTGGATACCGTCACGCCGCCGCTTAACGCGCCAAAACCTGACAAACGCTGGTCGCTGGAAAAATTACCCGGCAATTTGTTGGGGTCATAATCAACCGTAGAAAAAATTCCGGTCGTTTCGTCGTAAATGGCTTTGCTGTAGGCCTGCTTGGAAAGCAGAAAGGGCTGGTAAAAATCTGCGGCATCTTGCGAGTAATAACGGATTCTGGGCGTAACCGTCCAGGTATTGCCGATGGGTTGCACCCAATCCGCCTCAAAGGTATGGGCATTAATGCCCCAATCATCATGGAAAAACCGGTAATCCAGATGCAGGGCGGCATCCAGCAAGCCGACATGCTGGATAAACCGACCGCCTAAAGTGAGCTGGTTACGCGCGTCAGGCCGTTGTTCAAGAAAGGCTTTCACATTGCCGGTCAAGTATCTGGCCTGCTGGTCAGGATCAACAAACACAACCGTCATCGCCTTGTAGGGGTTTTCCATATAACCGGTGCTGCGGGTATAACCAATACTGGCCCCGACCAGCGCATCCTTATTGATAACCTGCATCAAGCCTAATGCGGTGCCCCAATCTTCGCGGTTGCCGTGCATGATCTTTAATGCACCAACCTGCTCAATCTGGGCTAAAAAATTTGTCCTGGTAATGTAGGGCGAGGAATCATGGTCGAATATCGCTGACGTGTCGCTGTTGGTGTAACTTAAACCCAGATTCAGGGTGGTCAGCTTTTGGTTGAAATCCCAACGCCCACTGATATTGCCGAACCTTGATTCGTAGTCATTTTCAACGGAAATTCCGCCACCGACATCCAGCGCGGCCTCATCCCATTCGTAGCCTAATTTGAAATCACCCTGTTTGCGCGTTTCAGGTGATGCCATAGAAAGGATATGCACTAATTGCCCGTTTTTACCCTTTTGCCCAAGTGGGATAAAGTTTTTACTTAACAATATCTGGCTATTGAGATAAGGCGATGCGCCGACCGTAATCGTGCGGCCGGCAGCGGTGTCTGCCAGGATAGCGCGGTTGCCGTTTGAAACCAGCGGTGCCGTGGAAATCGGCGTCGCGCCTGACCAGGTATCCTGGGTGTAATTGAATGCGAATTTGATACGGTCTGACAGGCTAATCTTCGCTTTACCGAGCAGGCTTTCCACTTCAATAGGATTTTTGCCATTCTTGACATTATAAAGGTTGCGCTTGCCTTCCTGATAATGACCGTACTGAAAATCAATTTCATCATTTTCCGCGTAAGCGGGTGACAGCACTAAACCGGGTAAAGCCAATGCGGCAAGGGTCAGCGCGTGTAATGAGGCGTTAGGTTTGGGCTTGATAGCCCGCGTGAATAGCGTCTTGGTAAGGTATTGGCGAGCTGATTTCATTCGGTTTGATTTAAAATAATTTCGGCAACATGATGACTGCCAGTCCTTTGAGGACTGGCAGTCATGGCATACACCGAGGGTGCAAATCAACTTGACGACGTTGTTTTGCACCCATGCCTTAGTAACAACCACAACCGCCTCCGCTGGCAGAGCTGCTGCCCGAGGCTGCTTCGCGGCTGCCGTTTATGTGTCCACGAAAAGCGCTCTGCACGGGGTTTGGCTCCAGAGCCATAGATGCTTTGGCTAACGTGCCGCGTTGCCAAGGCGCGACCGGCGAACAAGCCGACGCGCAGGCACTCAGCGCGATAAGCAGCATAACGGACAGGGTTTCAGTTTTCATTATTTGGCATTCCTCTAGTGTTCAACCAGCAACTGTTCAACCAGGGTTTCCAGTTCCCGAGCTTCCCCTGCCCTAAATCCAAGATGAATATGACGGATATGCCCTTTACGGTCCACCAAATAAGAGGATGGCATTGCTTTTACGCCGAAATCTGTAGCGCACTGTTGGTTGTCACCCGTTGCCACGATGAAATCGGCTGGATATTTGGCAAGGAACGCTTGGGCATCATCAGGGTTTTCATCTAAATTGATGCCAATAACCTGTAGTCCACGCGCTTTGAGTCCGTGGTTGAGTTGATTCAAAAAAGGGAAGGATTTGGCACAAGGGCCACACCAGGAAGCCCAGAAATCGACATAAAGCACTTTGCCTTGATACTGCTTGAGATTGTAACGGGTAGATTCTTTGGCAGAGGCTAACAGACAGTCTGGTAGGGTGTCGCCTTGCTCTGCTGCGGT
>JAUYEP010000015.1 GCA_030689765.1 Methylovulum sp. | reverse complement strand
AACCAGCAGTGTGGGGTCAAAAGCTTTACCTGATTTAAGTACCCCAAAAGCCAAATGAATAAGTTTGCGCATGGCAGCGCAAACAATGGCCTTACCGTTCTTGCCATTGGCTTTGAGACGCTCACAGAAGACGTGAATCAGCCGTGTAGGGTGGGCAGCGCTGTTCTGCCCACCTTTTTCGGATGAATAGGTGGGCAAACGATAAAACTGTTTGCCCACCCTGCCTGACTGTAAGGCGGATTCGCCGATAGGCAATCCGCCATTTTGGTAGCGTATCGATGGCGGTTTGCTAGCGCGAAACCGCCTTACGGGTTACAGCGTTCAATCGGTTGCTATGTTTCGCGTGGGCACGAAACCCGTAAGGCAATGGGTTGCGAAAAGATGCAATCCAACCTATTCGGCTTTGCCATCCATTTTATCTTTTATCCACATTGGATCTTTTCGAATAGGCAATACTGCAATCACAGAAGCGACATCACCATTAACATCATAATAAATCGCGTAGGGAAAACGCTTCGATAGCATCCGATAGTACCCAAATTCCTTTCTGTGGATACCTGCAAATATCAGTAGCGACTCTATGTCAGATAACAGACTATCCCAGAAATAATCCCCAATATGTTCACCCTGTTTGTCGTAAAACGTCTGTCCGTCATAAAGATCACTTTCAGCATCGGCAAGTATTTGAATGTGCTTAATATTCATCTACTGCGTCTTGATCTTAGATCTTCAATTGGGTGGAATTTAGCAATACCTTTTTCAATCTTCATTTTTCTTACAGCAAGAATATCCCGATGCCATTCGGGCGATTCGATCTCTGAATTTTCACGGACAAGAGAATCCCATATTGCTTCCATTGTTTGAAGTTTTTCAATCTTGCTCATCTTGGTTAGTTCGATGGTATTCATGGTGTTTCCAATTTTATAGGGTTTTAGTGGCGGGCAGGCGGTTCTGCCCATCATTTACTGCTGAACGGTGGGCAAAAGCGCCTGCCCACCCGGATGTTTACAAAAGCGGACGGGGCATAATTACTGCTCCCGTCCCACATAGTCAATTTTTTAAAGAAACGGCTTGGTTATTGCTTTACCCACCAAACGATAAATTAAGCAACTCATTATCCAGACGCCCGGCACGGAAGCTATTGCCCGACTCTACGGCGGTGACAATCACACTGGCGGGACTAAACAACATCGCATCAATTTTAAAAAAATCGTATTCGTATTCTTTGAAAATCTGCGCGAATGGTTTGCCGTAATCTTTAGACGTTGAGCTGGGCAATCCGTTGGCTAATTTCTCGGCGGCTTCATCTGTGCCTTTTACGAAGATATGCACTAAGCCCGCAAATAAAATCGCATCGTTGGTGCGCCCCATCGCCTGTACAAAGTCAGGATGTGGTGGGCAAATAGGTGCGCTACCCGTACCATCTATTATATTTTCTAACGGAAAATGTAACGCATGGGCTTTGTGCATCGCCACTTCCAATACCCGTCCTACGACTTGGACGCAACCCGCTAGGCTATTGGTCGGCGTTACGATAATAGTCAGATTGTCAGGTGACACATTACATGCAGCAGCCACTTTCTCGACAATTTCTACCGGCGGCACCTTGTCATTTTCAATAACCAATACCGTTTGTTCGCACTTGTCCTGATAACCCAGTTCTTTATAGAGCTCTTCCACGGGGCTAGTGACACCTTCTTTAGTTTTTGTCGCCATTGCACGCGCCGGCCCAGAACCTAATGCGTAATATTTTTCGTGCGCCAGACTCCAGCCAGCATATTGACTACCCAAACATGCCAGCACGGGATTGCTGGTATGGACATTGACTGTCAGCGGCCAACGATCAGTATAGGTGCTTTGCGAAAGGGCGACCGTCCCCATGCCGCCCAAACAGATTTCAGTGATAATCCGCCCCGCTTCCAGACCGCCTGCCGCGTTGATACCTGCATCAATAATCGTGCAACCGTTATCCAGTTTTTGTAGCTTAAGCCTGAGTTTGTCGGCATTTTCGAGTAATTCTTTGACTAAAGGCTGGGAAAGTTTATTAACGCTCGGCGTGTATTCCATTAGGGTGAACCTGTTTGTAGTTGGTTTAAAAGTTGTTGTTGTTGAAATTGCAATTGTCCGAAAACAGTTCTGGGGGTGCTATGGCGGCAAATAATACTGCAAATCGGCTGTCCTTTGCGATAGTTAACACCGGATTGGGGCAAATCCATACACATTTCAGGCCATTCCATCGCATCAGGAATAACCCCATCCTGCCCAGCATAAATAATTTGATAACCGGTGTAGCCCTCTTGCACCAGTGGTTCATCAGTTATGTCACCTTGGCTCGCCCGGATGTGCCTGATTAGTACGTTGGCATCATACAATTGCATGCTCGCTGACAAACGCGGATTAATTTCCAGTACATAGATGCCCTTCCCATACTGTATAAAATCCATTGAATTCAAACCGTTAAGACCATATTCTGGAACAAGCCTTGCCAGCCAACCGCTTATCAACGTTTTTTGCTTAATAGATAAACTACTGCTATTGATAACACCTGAAAAGATAAAGGTTTCGCCTGCACTGGAATTAACCGTCCATTGCGTATTGAAACCTATGACCTGAGCCCTCTTTCCATCAGCTAAAAATAATACGGACTGGGGTGTGCCCTGTTGATATTGCTGCCAGTAAATGGACTGTTCCGAAGACGCCTGTTGATAGTGTTTTATGCCTACGCCGCCCTGCCCTTGCAGCGGTTTAACCAACCACATCGGCCCGTCAGGTACAGTAAATGAAACCTCAGGATAGGAAATATCCAAATCAGTCAACACGGTAAAAAAATCCGCCTTGTTTTGCAATCTGGCAAAAGTATCCGGCGTATTTCCCAGCAATATCAATCGAGTATCCAGGTAATGCAGGCTTTCGGGATAATATTCAAAGCCGCTGCCATAAATTGCATGGGTGACAGCATAGCGTTTGATAAAAAAATCTACTGCTGTTACTAAATGCGCCACCGCCAAGGAGGGTGTCTTACAAAATGCTTGTGCATAGCGTTGGGTATCAAGATCGGCGAACAAATCAATCACCAAGGGTTTCATGCCTGTATTGGCGGCAGCTTGCGCCAACATACGGGCTGAGTTGGAAATAATCAGGATGTATTGGGGGATAATCATTGGAATGTTGAGCCGTGCTGATTAATGCTTGTAATCCTATCGAAGCTAGGAAACACTATCTTTGCTATACTCTCAACAGTCTGGTTAATATTGTAAAGAGGCCAAAACATGTTCAAGTCCGCTGTTATTTTTCTGTCTTTGCTGCTGCAAAGCTGTTCAGATTCTCTTCCAAAACATGAGCTGGATGATACTAATTATTTCTCGGACGCATCAGGCTGCTTTCAGTCTTCTGTGCGCAAAGAGTCCGTAAAAATACCTACGGCTGGAACCATGACGGTCATCGAAGTTCCTCTCGGCAATGATGCAAACGGTTTTGGTTTGTGTATGGAGCAAGCAGGACATCCAGTCACCCAGGCTGATCCTGACGACTACCTCACTGCCTCACGCGCATGCTTTCAGCAAGCCCATGATTCATTAACCCCTGATGAGGCTTATGCAAGATGCGTTCGGCACGGAAAAATTAGCGTCGAAACCATCGTCCCTGACAAATCAAAATGAATCGGGTACAAAAGTGTATGCGCTGTTCTGGCTACATCATGTTGACTCTGCACATTTTTATGTCACATTGACCAGACACAATTTATGGCAAAGCCTTTTTGTTAAAATCATCTATGAAATCCGCACTCTTTTTTTATATATTTTTTATGACACTAATCACCTCATCACCCGTCACAACTGCGGCTGAAAAAAAATTACCGCTTTGTAACAACAGCCCTAATTGCGTTTCCAGCCAGGCAAAAATAGCCGATAAACGGCATTATATTGCCCCTTTTGAAATTAAAGGCGATCCCGAACAGGCATGGGCAGCATTAAAAGAAGCCATCACCAAGCAAAGCCGCATGGTGATCACCCATGAAACGCACGATACTTTACATGCCGAAGCAACCAGTCTGGTAATGCGCTTTGTTGATGATATTAATGCAGTTTTGGATGCAAAGGCACAACTCATCCATATCCGCTCTGCCTCGCGTGTTGGCCACAGTGATTTTGGCGTTAACCGTAGACGCATAGAAGCGCTACGTACGCAATTGCAAAAATCCGGCTTTATAGAATAGTCCCGCACGGAAGATGAACCGCTACGAAACCGCATTGTTGGCTACCAACTTAAGGCGAGATACGTTGGACAACCCTTTTAGGGAGATAACGTTTGGAAAGCAGGTATAGCTATAAATCTCGCCAGAAGTTGATTTCATTGGTGTCCAGCCTTATGTTGGTAGGCAAAACTTCTGATAAACCGGTTAAATATTCAACGCCCGCATTTTATCGATAGCATACCCCTCTAATGCGTCAATAATTTCGATATTCACATTTTCAGTTCGCCTCAACTCCTGTAAGCGGGCAAAATAATTATCAAGCGTAATCCCTGCACCGGCCTGCTGACCGGTTAACCGCTTGATACAAAACTCATCCCATCTACATTTTTCATCCTTGCTTAAAGTTTCAGGATAATTTCTCGCCCTGTACCTAAACAGCATTTGGGGTAATCGGCTATCAGCAAACACCACTTTAAATTTCGCCAACTGTTCCGGCGAACTGACCCTGACTTTTGCCATTTTTTGTTTGTCAGCATCAGAAAAAAACCCACCGCTATAAATGGCAAGATCAGGATCAACACTTTCCGCCGGATAAACAGGGGGACTAAAAACAGCGGCTAATTTTTCAGGTAAATCGGCTACCGCTTTAATTTTATTGATATTGGCATGGCAAGCATCCAGATCGATTTGCAGGCGTTCAAGGTCTTGCTGTCTGATAACAGTGATTGGTGCTAATACCGGACATTTATTGAGATGGACAGTTTTTAGGGGTATTCTCGCCACGCCTTCCGGCAAATCACTGGTTGTAGTAAAGAGCCTTTGTTTAATAGCTTCCGCCGATAAAGTGAGCATAGGCTCAGGATCAACCGATAAATCATAAACAATGATGCCGTTGGTGTTCGTCGGGTGTTTACAAACAGGCAACACGATCGCCAGACAATTTTTTGAAGCAGGGTATTTGCCAGAGATATGGACTATTGGCTTGAAGCTGCCTAACTGAAGTAATGCCGCCGCCTCGGCTTTAAGACGATGCTGTAGAAGGAAGTGATAGAGTTTAGGCTGCACTTGTTTGATGAGCCTTGCCATACCTATCGTCGCATAAACATCTGAAAGCGCATCGTGCGCCGCTTCATGGGCAATGCCATTGGCGATAGTCAATTGATCCAGTCTAAAACTGGCCCTGGTTTCTTCACTGTTATCCAGTGCATTAACCGGCCATTGTATGCCTTCTGGCCTTAACGCCCGTGCCGCCCTTACGACATCAATCAGATCCCAACGGGAATTACCATGCTGCCATTCACGGGAATAAGGATCATAAAAATTACGATACAGGCAGTTACGGGTCACTTCGTCATCAAAGCGAAGATTGTTATAACCCACGGTGCAGGTATTGGGCCTGGCCAACTGTTCATGAATCAGACCAATGAATTCTGCTTCGCAAACGCCATTTTGGTCTGCCAGTTGCGGGGTGATGCCGGTAATTAAACAAGCATCAGGATGAGGTAGGCTGTCTGCTGCCAATCGGCAGTACACAGCCTCTGGGGCAGCTATGATATTAAGTTCACCGTCAGTACGGACACCTGCAAATTGAGCCGGTCTATCGAGGGCAGGATCAATGCCAAAGGTTTCGTAGTCATGCCAGTAAAAGGTCTGATCTGTCACCGCTGCGTCTAGCTGTGTGCTGCAGCGGCAACCAAGGCTTTCAAAATATCAGTGCGGCTGATGATGCCAACGAGTTCACTGTTTTGGAAAACTGGGAAGCTCCTGACCGAAGAGGGCTGGAATTTTTCAGCGAGGTCTACGATGCTGGATTCTGCATCCACACTTACCGTATCGGTTGTCATAAACTCACTGACTTTTCCACTCATACCCTGATTGTAAACAGTTTCTAAAAAAACCTTCATGCCATCTTTTTCAGAAAACATCCCCAGTAAATGCCCCTGTTGATTAATGACGGGGGCGCAAGTAATTTTATGAGCCAATAATTTTTCTATGGCTTGAATGACATTAGTATCTGGTGTCAAGGTAACCAGCCTTTTTGTCATGTAATCAGCAACAGTAATTTTTGTCAACATGGTTAATCCTCAGTGGTTTTTGTTGTAATAATTTAGGCGGCCTTTTAACTTAGGCCGCGTTCAGCTTCCATTTTCTTTCTTTTATCACATTTTTCAACACAAACGCAGTCAGCATTATTTGCACCACCACAGGAACCTTTAATCGCACGTTTGCCAAATATAACGCCTATAGCCATAATGCCAACCACAATCAGCATAAAAACAAAAGTCACTATAAAATAATTCATCTTCTTATCCTCTTGATTTCACTTAACCAAGTGCAGGTTTAAATTAATCGCCACGTCCCACGCTTTTAATTTCTTTTAATTTACCGTTTTCAAACCGCAGATATTGCTGCAACCTTCTACGACCAAAATCGTAAATCCATTCTTCAACAATGACTTCTATTTCAACATAATGCTGCTGCCCAAAACCAACAGCCGCACCGGAATACGATCGTCTATGGTTAGATTGAGAACCGCTGGCAAAGTTGCTTTCACCTCTGCTCTCAATATGAGTTTCTATTGATTCCGGTTCACCGCATTTATCAATGACATCTGCCTTATAATCACCTAAATCGACCAGTGCATGTCCGCAACGCAGGGCAAAAGTAGCCTGTGAAAAAAGCAAGCATAGCAATAGGAATAATGACTGCGATTGTTTCATGGCGTTTCCTTATAAACCAAAAGCTCACTGTTACCTTCAAGCTTTAATGATAGGGGGGGAACTTAGGATCTGATCTATGGGTTGGCTATTAACGCCCCCCTTCTGGAACAACATGGTTATCCCAAAAGAGGACGCTTGTTGAATTACGTTTGGTTAACCGCCAAAGTCATCTAACATGATGTTTTCCGGCTCAACGCCATTATCCAGCAACATCTTGATAACCGCTGAGTTCATCATTGGCGGCCCACACATGTAGAATTCGCAATCTTCAGGCGCGGGATGGCCCTTTAAATATTCTTCATAAAGAACGTTGTGGATAAAACCGGTATAACCTTCCCACTCGTCATCAGGCAGTGGGTCAGATAACGCAACATGCCATTCAAAATTTTCATTTTCCCGTGCCAGCATATCAAAATCTTCAACATAGAACATTTCGCGTTTGCTACGCGCACCATACCAGAAAGTCATTTTACGTTTGGACTTCAACCGCCGTAATTGATCGAAAATGTGTGAACGCATCGGCGCCATACCCGCACCACCGCCAACAAACACCATTTCAGCATCGGTGTCTTTAGCGTAAAACTCGCCATAAGGCCCTGAAATAATACATTTATCACCTGGCTTCAAGCTGAAAATGTAAGAAGACATAATGCCGGGCGGCACATCTTCTGGTGCGCGTAGCGGTGGTGTCGCAATACGCACGTTCAGCATGATTTCCTTCTCTTCTGGATAGGAAGCCATCGAATAGGCACGCAAAGTCGGCTCTTTGACATCAGACACATAACGCCACAGGTTAAATTTATCCCAGTCATCGCGAAAGTGCTCTTCGACATTAAAATCGCTGTATTTGGCAATATGCGGCGGGCATTCAATCTGGATATAGCCACCAGCACGGTAGTTAATCGCTTCCCCTTCAGGCAAATCCAAGACCAATTCTTTAATGAATGTCGCTACGTTGCTGTTTGATTTAACGGTACATTCCCATTTTTTTACGCCGAACACACTGTCTTCGACTTCAATGCTCATGTTGTGCTTAACCGAAACCTGGCAAGACAGGCGCTCGCCTTCTGCCGCTTCACGTTTGGTGATATGGCCTAGCTCGGTGGCCAAAATTTCACCGCCGCCAGAATGGACTTTGACTTTACATTGCCCACAAGTACCGCCGCCACCACAGGCAGACGATACGAACAAGCCGCTATCCGCCAAGGCAGTCAATAATTTCGCGCCAACCGGCACTCGAATTTTTTTCTCATCATTAATGAGGATTTCCACATCACCTTCTGCGACCAATTTGCTTTTCGCGCCAATAATGACAAAAACCAGCGCGATAACAATGCCCGTAAAAAGTATGATTCCTAAGAGAATTTCTAGCATCTCGCACCCTTTCTAAAGTTGGATTCCTGAGAAAGCCATGAAGCCAAGCGACATCAGACCCGCAGTTATAAAGGTGATTCCAAGGCCCTGTAAGCCCGCAGGTATATCACTGTATTTGAGTTTTTCACGCACACCCGCCATGACGGTAATGGCTAATGCCCAACCAAAACCGCTGCCTACACCATAGACTGTGCTTTCTGCCAGATTGTAATCACGCTCAATCATAAACAGGCTACCCGCCAAAATCGCGCAGTTCACCGTGATCAGTGGTAAGAAAATACCTAGCGCGTGATACAACGCCGGAAAAAACTTGTCCAAAATCATTTCCAGAATTTGTACTAAGGCGGCAATCACACCGATACAACTCAACAATGCCAGGAAACTTAAATCCACGCCAGTAATGCCCAGCCATGCCAGGGCATTTTCTTTTAATAAGGCATGATAAATAATATTATTCGCGGGTACGGTAATCACTTGCACAATCATTACCGCGATACCCAAACCCATTGCGGTAGAAATTTTCTTAGATACGGCAATAAAGGTACACATGCCCAAAAAGAAGGACAACGCTAAGTTTTCAATAAAAACCGCTTTTATAAATAGACTGATATACGCTTCCATTAGTGATGCCCTCCTTCACCATGAGCAATCGGCAAAATTTTAAACTCTACCTTTTCGGCTTGTTCTGGCTTCCATTGACGCACTGCCCAAATAATCAAACCAATAATAAAGAACGCGCTAGGTGGCAATAGCATCAAACCATTAGGATCGTACCAACCACCATCTTTGGTGAGTTGAAAAACTTCAAGACCAAGCAATTTACCTGAGCCGAGCAGTTCGCGGATAAATGAAACCGTAATCAAAATCAAGCTATAGCCCAAACCGTTACCGATACCGTCCATGAAACTTTCTAACGGCGGGTTTTTCATCGCATAACCTTCAGCGCGTCCCATAACGATACAGTTAGTGATAATCAAGCCGACAAACACCGACAATTGCTTGCTAATATCATAGGCAAATGCCTTCAATAGCTGATCAACAACGATAACCAACGAAGCAATAATGGTCATCTGCACGATAATCCGTATGCTGCTTGGAATATGATTCCTAATCGCACTGATTGCAGCGCTGGAAAATGCAGTGACCAGCGTTAATGCCAGGGACATAATCAGCGAGGTGGACATTTGCGAAGTGACGGCCAAGGCCGAGCAAATACCCAGAACCTGTAAAGTGATCGGGTTATTACTGACTAACGGATCAACTAATACTTTTTTTGTTTCATCATTTAATATTGCACTCATGACTTAGCCCCTTTAACCGTTCTTACTTTACTCAAATACGGCGCAAAACCTTCTTTACTCATCCAGTATCGGATCAGATTAGTGACGCCGGTACTGGTTAAGCTAGCACCAGCAAGACCATCAACCTGATACTGTGAACCTGGTTTATTGTTATCAACAACACCTTTAATCAAACTTAATGCGGGTTCGCCCATGTCGGCTTCGGCAATTAAGCCTTTTTCCATTGAAGGCAGGTCTGATTCAGCATAAACCTTCTTGCCTTTCCACAAAGCACGCCAGTTTGGGTTGACGACTTCGCCGCCTAGCCCGGGAGTTTCCGCTTGATCATAAAAGTTAATACTTTGTACGGTCTGTCCATCAGCATCCAAAGATAAGAAGCCATATAAGGTTGACCACAAGCCGTAGCCATTAACCGGAAGAATAATGGATTTGACTGCACCGCCTTCCTTAACCAAAAAGACTTTGGCATATTTCGCCTTTATGCGGATATGCGCAATATCTTTCTCTTTGGGAATGGCGATGCTTTGCGCTGGATCTTTCGCTGCTTTGCGTTGATCGTAGTCGGCGGCATTAATGCTTTCAACATAATCACCGGTTTCCAGGTCAACAATTTTTGCTTCGATTTTGTCGCTAAAAGCCGAATCAATATCGCGACCTTCTTCAAGTAAACCCGCCACATCGAGGATATTTTTTTTCATATCCAATGCTTTGTTGTTAATTTGCAATGGCTTTAACGCAACAGCGGCAAACGAAACCAAAACCGCGCAAACCAAACAAAGCGATACTGCAATGGCAATGGTTTTTTCTAAACTATCATTACTTAAAGCAAGAACCCTATCAGCGTATGCTTTAGCTTTTTGATAGTTTTTGTTTTTTTCAAGAGCTGTACAAAGTTTCGCGGTATGCTCACATTGCTTTTTTTCATTAGGCATGACGTTTTATCCTTCTTTTAATATTGGCCTGAATGACAAAGTAATCGATGGTCGGAGCAAACATATTTGAGAATAAAATTGCCAACATGATACCTTCAGGGAATGCTGGATTAACCACTCTGATTAATACCGTCATTACTCCCACCAAAGCTCCGAATACCCAGCGACCGGTGTTAGTCATGGCTGCACTGACTGGGTCAGTTGCCATATAAACCATGCCGAAAGCAAAACCACCAACGGTTAAATGCCAGTACCAAGGAAAAGCGAACATCGGATTAGTATCACTGCCAATGGTGTTGAACAACAAGGCAGTCGCCACCATTCCAAGAAATACGCCCGCCATGATGCGATATGAAGCCACCCGTGTGTAAAGCAAAAATGCCGCGCCGATCAAAATAGCCAAGGTTGACGTTTCACCCAGACAACCTGGTTCGAAACCAAAGAAAGTCTGAACCCAACTGTAATTAGCCGCATAAACGGCATCCAGACCACCGTTTGCAGCAAGACCTAATGGTGTAGCCGCAGTAAACCCATCAACCGCCACCCAAACAGTATCGCCTGTAATAGAAGCAGGATAGGCAAAATATAAAAATGCCCGTCCGGTTAATGCCGGATTCAGGAAGTTTTTACCCGTACCACCAAAGACTTCTTTACCAATCACAATGCCGAATGAGATGCCCAGAGCAACCTGCCATAAAGGCATGTCCGGCGGCATAATCAAGGTATAAAGCATTGATGAAACCAAAAAGCCCTCGTTGATTTCATGACCACGCACGGTTGCAAACAACACTTCCCAAACACCGCCTACCGCCAGTGTCACGATGTAAATAGGCAGAAAATACAATGCCCCATGCGCCATATTTGAAAATGGATTCATTGGGTTAAAGCCAAAGAGCATCATCGGCAGGCTGCGCCAACCATCAATCTTATCTACCCCCATTGCCTCCATTGCCAAGTTAGCTTGATAGCCGGTGTTGTACATCGCCATCAAAACGCAGAACAAGGTAGCTATAACAACAAACGTCATGGTGCGTTTCAAATCATTGCCGTCCCGGACATGGGTTGTGCCAAGCGTTTCATCAGCCGGTGTATATATAAAAGTATCGACCATCTCATAGAGACCGTAATACTTCTCAAATTTGCCGCCTTTTGCAAAATGCGGCTCTATGCTGTCTAATAAATCTCTGGCCGACATTATCCTTCCTTCTCAATTTTAGTTAAATTCGCTCTCAGCACAGGACCGAAGTCATGTTTACCTGGATCCACAAAAGTAAATAAGGAAACATCTTCCTCATCAAGCTCAAGACAGCCCAATAATTGCGCCTGATCGCTATCACCCACTACCAGTGCTTTTAGCAAAGGTGTCGGTAATATGTCCATAGGCATGACCGTTTCATAAATACCCACTGGAACTATCGCCCGATTACTGCCGTTTTTACTGGTTGTTAATGGAAATTTACGGTCAGTTTTACGGTCACGGCTTGAAAGGTAAACATCGAGCGCAGAATATTTATCTTTACCAGGAACAATCCAACCAAACAATTCGCGGGCGCGACCTTCCTGCAACACTGAAATTTGATGGCTGTAACCACCTAAAAAAGCCGCCCAATCGCTAGCATGGTGTCCATACAATATAGAACCGGAAATAACCCGACTCTCAACATCATCAACCAATTCACCTGCAACCAAGTCGTTAGCATTAGCACCCACACGTGTACGGATTAAGCGGGGATTTTTAGCCGTAGGACCTGCCAGTGAAACCACACGCTCGACATTTAACCGGCCTGTCGTAAACAATGCACCCATCGCCATCACTGCCTGATAGTCCAGATACCAGACAAATTTATCTATATTGACAGGATCAATAAAATGAATATGTGTGCTAGGCAAGCCCGCAGGATGAGGGCCGGAGAATTCGGCTGTGGTAACTGGCGCATTGCCTGTGGAAACTTCAGCACCTGTCGCTTTACAAACGTAAGTTTTACCGTCAGTCAATTTGGAAATGACAGTTAAACCGTTGGTAAAATCAGTGCCTCTTTCTTTTATGATAACCGCCGGATCGGCAGCTAGTGGGCTAGTGTCTATTGCTGTAATAAAAATAGAATGGGGTTTGCTATCAACGGTAGGCGTTTTTCCATAAGGACGTGTGCGTAACGTTGCCCATAAACCCGAAGCCAGCAAATTAGCTTTAACTTGTTCAGCCGTTAAATTATTTAATTCGGACTCATGGTATTGCGTAAATGAGGCTTCGTCAGTGCCACCCAGTTCAATAACAACGGATTGCAACACCCGTTTGGCACCCCGATTGATTGATTTAACGACACCTGCACCGGGTGAAGTAAATAAAACGCCTGGATTTTTCTTGTCACTAAAAAGCACCTGGCCAAGCTTGACCCTATCCCCTTCACTAACCATCATCGTAGGCTTCATGCCTACATAATCCATCCCCAAAACAGCAACCGATTTAATGGTGTTGCCATTTTCAATAATTTGTTTTGGTACTCCCGTTATGGGCAGATCCAAACCTTTTTTAATAGTAAATTGCATAGTCGAAGCCTACTCTCCCAACAAGTTGCGGCGAAACCATCCCCTTTATTAAAGATTGTTTAAAACCAAGGGGCGCATGAAGACGTAAAACGGCAGCATTACATCACAAAAAAGCGCTTATCTCAACTCTGCAAAATTCAGGAAAATTAATATCGCTGCAATAATCTCTTGTTACGGCGCTGCTGCTGTTTCCAAAATAATAACCCTAAAGGAGAACCTCTATGAAAAGCCCTGAACGCCGTAAATTTATGCAATTGATGGGATCCGGCACCCTGATAGCATCGCTGCCCGCCAGCATAACCCGTGCGCTGGCTATCCCCGCCAACAATCGTACCGGCACTATTAAAGACATTGAACACATTATTATCCTGACTCAAGAAAACCGCTCTTTCGACCACTACTTCGGTTCGCTGCGTGGAGTACGCGGCTTTGCCGATCCACGCGCGGTGACCCTGCCCTCCGGCAAGTCGGTGTGGCACCAGCCCAACGGTGCCGACGAACTGTTGCCATTCCGCCCGCCGGTCGAAAATTTGGGCATGACTTTCCTGCCTGATCCGCCACATGGCTGGAATGACACGCATGCCGCCTGGAACCAGGGCAACCACGACCAATGGGTGCCTAACAAGGGCGCAGTGGCCATGACCTACCATACACGCAAGGACATCCCTTACCACTTTGCCCTAGCTGACTCGTTCACCATTTGCGATGCCTACCATTGCTCGCTGATGGGGCCGACCGACCCTAACCGTTACCACATGTGGACTGGCTGGGTAGGCAACGATGGACTGGGCGGCGGCCCAGTTATCACCAATGCCGAGGCTGGTTATGATTGGCACACCTATCCCGAACGCCTGCAAAAAGCCGGTGTCACTTGGAAAGTCTATCAGGACATCGGCGATGGTTTGAACGCTAACGACGGTGTCTGGTGGGGTTGGACTTCCGACCCGTACATCGGCAACTACGACGACAACTCCTTGTTGTTTTTCCATCAGTACCAAAATGCCCAACCTGGCGACCCGCTGGCTGATTTCGCCAAAACCGGAACGGAAATCAAGGCCTCCA
>JAUYEP010000412.1 GCA_030689765.1 Methylovulum sp. | reverse complement strand
GCCGCATTCAAAATTTCGTAAGCGTGCGAATATTCAATCCGTAAATAAATATAACCTTGCGTCGCGCCAACCGCCAAACCCGCAATCGTCATGCCTTCGATTAAAACTAACGGATCGCCTTCCATAATCATACGGTCAGAGAACGTACCTGAATCGCCTTCGTCAGCGTTGCAAATAATGTATTTTTGTTTGGATGGCGTGTTTAAAACGGTGTTCCATTTGATACCCGTTGGAAATGCCGCGCCGCCGCGACCACGCAGGCCAGAATCGGTGACGGCTTTAACAATGTCGGCTTGCGTGTTGTTCAGGGCATTGCTAAGGCCGCGATAGCCGTCATGGGCAAGGTAGTCGTCAAGACTGATGGGGTCGGTGATGCCAACGCGGGCAAAGGTCAGGCGTTGCTGTTTTTTAAAATAAGCCAATTCTTCAGTCAGGCCTAAGTTTAAGGGATGGTTGCCACCATTAATAAAATCGGCATCGAACAGGCTGGCAACGTCACTGGCCTGCACGGGGCCATAAGCGATACGGCCGGTATCGGTTGCCACTTCAACAAGCGTTTCTAGCCAGTACATGCCGCGTGAACCGTTGCGGATGATGTCAATAGTGATGCCGCGTTGCTGGGCAAGTCCCGCAATAGCGGTAGCGACGCGGTTTGCGCCTAAAGAAACGGCACCTGAATCGCAGGGGATATAAACGGTGATGCTCATGCTGATTTCCCCAGTTCGTTGATGATGTCATCGAAGGCGCAAGCGGAGACCCGTCCATAAATGTCTTGGCCGATTTGCATGGCAGGGGAGCAGGCACAGTTGCCGAGGCAATAAACAGGTTCTAAAGAAAATTGACCATCTTTGGTGGTTTCATGAAAATCCAGACCTAACTTATTTTTAACATGGGCTTCCAGTTTGGCAGAACCCATAGACTGGCAGGATTCGGCACGGCACAGATGGATGGCATGCTTGCCGGGTGGCGTATCACGGAAATAGTGATAAAAACTGATGACACCATGCACTTCAGCACGGGACAGGTTGAGTGCTTTGGCGATAACAGGGACGTTATCGGCAGAGATATAACCTAGTGCATCCTGAATGCCGTGCAATATGGGCAAAAGTGCGCCAGGTTTGTCCTTGAGGGCAGCGATTACTTCCTGCACAGCTTGGGTAGTGCTTGGTTCTGTCATGGTCTTCTCACAGTGTTGATTCCTTCGCTTGAATGCAGCAAATAATCCTTCATTGCCGTGTCATAAAAAAGTGTTAGGTAGAATAGCACAAGAAGTTTTTTGTGTAAAAAGCACTAAAACCCTAGCTATCATCAGTTTTTTCAGCGAGTCTGGTCAATTTTTCAATGGCACTGGCTAGTTGTTCGGTCTTCTCAGCACGGACAGTGGCATGGGCAACCTTTCGACCTTTACGAGGCGTCTTGTCATACAAATGTAAATGCGTGCACGGAATAGTCAAGACCTGTTTTGCGGTGGGCAGTCCACCGATAAAATTAACCATCGCCGCTTTACCAATAGAGGCTGTCGATCCCAGCGGCAGATCGAGGATTGCACGCAAATGATTTTCAAACTGGCTGGTTTCGGAGCCTTCAATAGTCCAGTGGCCTGAGTTATGTACTCTGGGCGCAAATTCATTGGCAATCAGCTCGCCATCCACAACAAATAATTCCAGCGCCAGTACGCCAACGTAATCCAGCGCGGTCATTAATCGCGAGATGTAAGTTTCAGCTTGTTGTTGTAGGGGGTCGCCCGTTTTACTTTCGGCAACACGCAAAATTCCGTTATGGTGAATATTTTCGGACAAAGGGTAAAAAACCACATCACCCGACACATTACGCGCGGCAATGATGGAAACTTCGCGGTTAAAGGGCACAAAAGCTTCAACGATGGCGGGTACGCCTTCCAGTTTGTGCCAGGCAGCGGGTAAGTCGTTGGCAGATTGAAGTAGCGACTGGCCTTTGCCGTCATAGCCCTGGGTACGGCTTTTTAACACAGCAGGATACGCAATAGTTGGCATTACTTGTGCTAGCTGTTCAAGCGTGTCGATGGCGGCATAAGGCGGCGTGGGAATGGCCAGTGTATTCAGGAAATTTTTTTCAACCAGCCGGTCCTGGGCAACTGCCAACGCCTGTGCCGGCGGATAAACCCTTGTATGTGCAGCCAAAAATTCTGCAACCTCGGCGGGTACATTTTCAAATTCGTAAGTGACCACATCGGCACGTTCGGCAAGTTCGGCAAGCAAACGCGGATCGTTATAATCGCCATGGAGATGTTCACCCAATTTATTGGCGCAGGCATCGGCTGACGGGTCAAGAAAGATAAAATCCAATCCCAAAGGATAACCTGCTAAAGCGATCATTCGGGCGAGCTGTCCGGCGCCCAGTACACCTATTTTCATAATGCCTCCACACGCGGGTCAGCATTGGCCAGTACAGTTTCAGTTTGTTCGCGCCGATAATCATGCACTGCCTGACGATATTGGGGATGTTTATTGCTGATGATGGCGGCGGCCAGTAATGCGGCATTGATTGCGCCTGCTTTACCTATCGCCAGGGTGCCGACCGGAATGCCCGCCGGCATTTGTACAATCGATAACAAAGAATCCATGCCATTTAATGCTTTCGATTGCACTGGCACACCTAATACGGGGATGGCGGTTTTTGCGGCGGTCATGCCAGGCAAATGTGCCGCACCACCCGCACCGGCGATGATGACTTCCAAGCCTCTGGGTTCGGCTGTTTCAGCGTAATGGAATAGTTTATCGGGGGTCCTATGTGCTGAGACGATTTCAATCTCATGGGGGACGCCAAGTTTGTCCAAGGTTTCTCCGGTGAAGCGCATAGTGTCCCAATCAGAGGCTGAACCCATAATGATGCCAACCAGTGCGGTCATGATGTTGATCCTTGTGAATAAATTAAAGCCGCGTAGTATCGCATAAATGAAATGGGTATGTTTTCTTAAGTTAGAAGTTACGCATTGACGACAGGCTGAAACTCTGAATTGAGATGCGCCATAGCCGGCATCAACGTGCCGATAAACCCCGCAACCACTTCATTGGACAGGTTGCGTTGGATGCTAAGGTAACCCGCAAAAAATAACCAGTTAAGCTAGCCAAGACCGACATCGTTCCCACGCTCCGGCGTGGGAATGCCGCCCGTGACGCTCCAGCGTCATGCAACGCTGGAGCGTTGCCGAATGAATTCCCACGCCGGAGCGTGGGAACTATAACGATGTGTACAAAACAACTTCGTCATGTTGCCGAGGGTGTCATACCCATTCATTAGGCCAAATACGGACCAGGCTTAACCTATCCAAGCTCAGGATGTAGGCCGGAATAAGCCTGCCCAGCGTTAGCAAGGGCGGGCGTTTCCTGCATCATGAGACTCCGAAGTGCCGGAAACGCCTATCCTGCGCGAATGCGCGGACAGGCTTATTCCGGCCTACTCCGCGAGGTGTATAAAGATGAGCGCTCCGGCGTGGGAACTATAGATGGGTACAAAACAACTTCGTCAAGTTGCTTTGTATCCTCGATGGCAGCCATCATGTTACCGAGGGTGTCATACCCATTCATTAGGTCAAATACGGACCAGGCTTAACCTATCCCAGCTCAGTGGCTAATTTTAACCAAGAATGAAAACGCTGTAAGTCCTTATAGTTTTTTAGAAGTATTGGGGTGGCTGCGCAAACCCAGCGATACCGAAAATGTACCGATAATCACCAGAAAACCCAGCACTATCATCGAGATTACAGGATCGGCATGTTTTGATGCGGCGAAGGTATAACAGCCCACCCCTGTCAGCATGGCAAGATTATTGAAGAAGCCCTGCAACGCTACGGCACGTCCACTGCCGATACTGTCTTTACCCAGCTCCTGTAATAAAGCGTTGATAGGGACGATAAACATGCCGCCCATCATGCCAATGAGCAGTAGTGCGATACGGGATGGCCAGATGCTATCTGTTAGGCCCAGTCCAATGATGAAGACGGCCATTAAATAAGCGGGAATTCTGGCGCGGCGTAACTTTTCCAATGGGATTAGTTGTGGCACTATCGCCGATCCGAGAATAATGCCGATAGCTAGGAATAAGGTTAGTTCGGCAATTTCGGTTGCATTTTTTGATAACAAAATCAGCGGCGCCCAGGCAATAAGAATGACGCGCAATGTTGCGGCTGCCAGCCAGAAAAGACAGCCGCCCAGAATAGCGAATGTAGAGCGGGGCAGGGTAAAAAATTGCGAAATTTCCTTGCCGAAGGCAATGATTTTTGAGCCTTTAGCCGCGCTTTTAATGATGCTGGCAGGTAAAAACACTGTGAATAATGCAGAAATGATAAATAGGGCGACACTGCCTATTAAAGCCCACAGTGTTGAATAGTCAGCCACTTTAGCGCCCACCATCATGCCCAAAAGAATAGCCAGTATGGTAGAGCCTTCCATCAAACTGTTTGCTTTAACCAGATAATTATGGTCGGCGAGTTCAGGCAGAATGCCGTATTTGACGGGATTATAAATGGCGGCGCCAATGCCGACTACGCTATAGGCGATGATTGGTTCTACGTTTAACAACAATAGTACAACCCCGCAGGCTTTAATCAGGTTAGCGATTAGCAATACTTTCGATTTGGAGTGGGTATCGGCAATTTCACCCGCCCACGGTGCGAGTATCACATAGGCAATGGTAAACGAGCTTTGCACGGCGGGGATATACCAGCTTTCTGCGTGGCTAGATTGCATCACGATGGCAATCACGGTGAACAAAACGGCATTATCAGCAAATGCAGATAAAAACTGTGCAATCAGTAGCGGGTAAATTTGTTTGTTCATAATGAGTTGACCTTTATTGTCGGATGGATGATCTGTTAAATACGGCCTGCGGCTAATTCAATTACCGCCGGATAATTAACTTTACCCGTCGCCATAACCGGAATGGCATCGACAAGCAGAATTTTTTTAGGCAATGCAATGGCAGCGACGCCCTCGGCGACAGCAGCCAGCCCGTTCACGGTCGCCAGTTTTTGTGTCGTCAGCAGGATAATCTGTTCGCCTTTTTTGGCGTCGGGAAGGCTGACTGCGGCATGATGGGCGTCCGGCCATGCTTTGGCGGCCAGTTGTTCAACAACAGTTAATGAAACCATTTCGCCGCCGATTTTGGCAAAGCGCTTGCTTCGGCCACGTATACTGACAAAGCCGTCATCATCCACATGGGCAATATCGCCAGTGTCATACCAGCCCTGACCGTAAATGGACGCTGTTGGGGCCAGTTTGCCGGGAGCGTCTGCCAGCAGATAACCGAGCATGATATTGGGCCCATGAACGTGCAGCTTTCCTGCTTCGCTAATACCTTCAACAGGCTCCAGTTGATACGTCATATTGGGCATTAAGCGCCCCACTGTGCCCGCTTTATTGTCCATTGGCGTATTAACTGATGCGACAGGCGCAGTTTCGGTCGCGCCATAGCCTTCCAAAATGCGGATGCCAAATTTGTCAGCCCAGAGTTGCCGTGTGCTTTCCTGAAGTTTTTCCGCACCGGCAACGACATAGCGCATGGCATAAAAATCATAGGCATGGGCTTTTTTGCCGTAAGCCGCTAAAAAGGTATTGGTGCCGAACATGATTGTGGCGCTGATTTCATAAGCGATTTCAGGAATTACGCTAAAGTGCAGTGGGGTCGGATAAAAGAAAGTCGTCATGCCATTAAGGACAGGCAGCATCGTGCCGACGGTAAAGCCGAACGAATGAAACATCGGCAGAAAATTGATGACAACATCCTGCGGTGTAAAGCTGATGCGTGCGGCAATCTGTTTGTGATTGGCGAGAATATTGCTATGCGACAGCACCACGCCTTTGGGCGTGCCTTCAGAACCGGACGTAAATAATACGACCGCTGGGCTGTCTGGGCTAAATTGATTATGTTTGTACCAGTAGCTAGCCGTTTTGCTTTGTACCAGCGCCTTGAATTTGTGGTATGCCGAAATATCAGCAGCCAAGTCTTCGAGATAAATCAGTTGGGTTTGTTTGGCCAGATAATCTGCTTCTTCGGATAATTTGCCCAGTTCAATAAATCGGCGCGAAGTCAATACGGTTTTGACTACTGCCGTTTGACAGGCAGACAACATACCGGCAGCCCCTGTTGAATAGTTCAGCATGGCAGGTATTCGTCCGTGTAATTGCAAGCCTAAAACCACGCACAGCGTCTTGGTAGAATTAGGCAGAAAAATACCGACATGCTCGCCGGTTTCGGTAATGGTTTTTAACGCATTTCCGATAGCAATCGTGCGGGTGATTAACTTGTCGTAAGATAAAGGGGTGCGTTCAAGATCCTCGGCAACGGTATGTTTGCCACCGTGTATTTTTCTCGCTTCAAGGAGGCAAGAGAAAATGGTTTGTCGGTAATGGCTAGTGGCAAACATCATTTCAGTCATTATGTCGGCGAGAACATGACCGCTGTATTTGCGGCGGTTTTTGCCCGAGAGTCCTTTGTGCGCATCGATATGCGTAGGCGGTAAAATCTGGAGGGTAATTTTAGGAAATAAGCGTAGACGGACTATGTTGCGTAATTTGGAAAAGTGGGTGTATTGGGCGCCTTCGATGCGTATGGGTAGAATGGTTGCACCGGATTTATCGGCAACCATACCTGTACCGTCATAAATTTTCATTAATGAGCCGGTTGCGGTAATACGACCTTCGGGGAAAATAACGGTCTTGCTGTCGTTATTTTGTAAGTGATGGATCAGATTTTTTAATGATAAAGGTTGCGTAGGATCCATCGGAAAGACATGTGAAAGCCCTAAAAACGGCTTTAACCACCAGCGCTGTGAAATATGCGTGTTGATTGCGAAGGTGATGTCATCGGGTAAAAATACGCCCAGCAATAATGGGTCTAAAAATGAGGTGTGGTTGGCAATGATCAGTACCCGTTTACCCGCTTTGTGGTAATTGTCCAGGCCATTGATTTCAATGTTGTAGATTAAGGTCAACAGCCCGTGTAAAAATTTTTTTAGCATTAGATATCCTCCTGCTGACATTCTAGCAGATATTAAAAAGTGCCTTGACCGGAGGCCTCAAAATCGAAAAATAATCGCAGTTTGATTTCATTTACAGCTTTTGGCATCTGCAGAATATCAGTGCCATGTTACCTTTTAGGATCACTTGCAATTAGCAAGTGTTAAATCCAACATCCATTATGAGAGGCCGTTATGAAACTGTATCATTTTCCAATATCACCAAATTCCCGTCGCGTCGTGGCGGTATTGCATCATCTTGAATTGGCATGCGAACTACAATCCATAGATTTAAGCAAAGGCGAGCAAATGCAGCCGGACTTTCTGCGCCTGAATCCCAACCATATGATACCTACCTTGGTTGACGGCGACTTTGTGTTATGGGAGTCGAATGCCATTATGCAATACCTTTGTTCCAAAGTGCCGGGCAATTCGTTGTGGCCTGTTAACCCAGCCACTCAAGCTGATATTAGCCGTTGGCAATTTTGGCAAACCGCCCATTTTGGCAATGCCTGCGGTGTTTTTATTTTCGAACGGCTGATAAAGAAATTTAGAAACTTGGGCGAACCTGATGCCAATCAAATCGCTAAAGGTGAAGCGGGTTTCCACCGTTTTGCCTCCGTACTTGAAGCGCATCTGGCAGGACGGGAATGGCTGGTAGGCGATACCGTGACACTCGCTGATTTTTCGGTCGGATCATTTTTGGAGTTAGCTGAGATGGCACAGTATCCGATGGCGTCTTATACCGGGATGCAGCGTTGGTATCGTAATATCGGGTTTGTGCCGGCTTGGCAGAGTTCGGCGCCGGCAAAAATGACATGACGCAGGATTCCCGTATAATGCGCACTAAATACTTCGCCAACGAGTTGCTATAAGGCTTGTCGAATACCACTTACAGCTAATAACCCTTAATTTCCTGGTGATATTAAGGGTTATTAGCTGTTTTTAAGGGGTGGCCATTTAACCAAAACTTCAATAGATTTCTGCAGTGTCTTCAAGCAGGCCGTCTCTCTCTGCTTCAAATAAATTGTATTTCTCAGTCAGATAAAGTTTGAGCCAGGCTTCCACGTCCACAGGTGTCCGTGGCATTTCATCCAGCTTCATTAACCGTTGTTTCAATATATGTTGAGGCAAGAGCAATAACTCAATATCGGACATGGCAACATATTTGTCAGGATGTAAGTTATTGCCGTTAATAATTTTTTCCAGCTGATGTCTTTTTAGCCCTAGTGTATGGTTAATTTCTGACCGGATTTCCAGCATGGCGGGCAATAAGTCGCTCCCTGTACAGGACTCATCAAATAAACAATTAAACCGGTTGAGCAAATAGTTAATGGCAAAACGGTAAATATCTGATTCTCTAACGAAGAGGCGGGATGCAATTGCTTGGACGGCAGCGCGGTCACTATCAACAAGGCGCAGGGAAATAATCTGTTTTAGTTCGTTCAATTCTCAACTCCCTAGGGTTGTCACCAATAGGTTTAGTATCTGCACTAAGATAAAAGATTAATGTTACAGAATTACTACTGCACATTGGAGGATCTCTTAATGAGCTACAATTGTAATACATTACATGGAACTTTAACCATTTGGTCTCATAAAGTATGAAAAAATGAGCGTTATGGGGGAAGCAAAAGATCTGATAAGGCTTTTAAAGCTTGGTCGACGGCATAGATAATCCAGCAATGATGGCTTGGTCATATCTTAAAGATGTAGTTTAAAGCCAACGCAGATAGCGTGGATTTTTTGATTAAAATCTGGCGTTTAATATTGGCTGCTACTGTGTAGGTTAAAGAGTTACAGCGGTTTTAACCTAACATTAATACGTAGGCCGGAATAAGATCGTCCAAAGCGTAGCGAAGGACGGTCGTTTCCGGCGCTTGTGCCCCCCCATTGCGCCGGAAACGCCAGTTTTCGCTTGCGCTCAAACAGGCTTATTCCGGCCTACAGTTCTACCGTTGTTGCTGTAATCAATCTGATATGAAAACGCTGTATATGTTTCACAATGTAGTTTAACTAAACGTAAAGAGGAAAATTATGAAAAAACTAATATTGGGTGCGGCAGTTTCTGTCGCTATGTTTGGCGGTGCCGCACAGGCTGCTATCACGCTTGACAGTAATGGCATTCCTGTCATCAATCCAGCGACTACCTACGAAATATTTTTATCAGGTTCATCAGCGTCCCAACCATTTATTGAATCGTTGATGACCAGCACAAAAATTCCTGCCATCAACAAAATTTGTGATTCATCACAATTAATTTACCAGTTCAGAGATACCGGTACTGTTGGCAAAGACCAAAATGCTTATTTATGCGTACTGAACACTAATAACCCAGCCTTAAGTGGGCTGCCTGCTGGTAAAGCAAATTTATTGCTTTATAAGCGCAATAATGGGGGTTCAGCTCAAGGTGTTAATCCGGTGGTTGCTGATGCGGCAATTGATTTTCTGAAAGTGGATGTACCCACTAACTGCACATCAGTTTCAACAGGCGTAAAGGGCGTAAGTTTTTCTAAAATTAACTGTGCCTACACTGCAGGAAATGCATTGCTTTCAAACGCACAAAAACCTGACTTTGGTATGTCGGATGTCGATCCAGCGCAGTTTTTCGGTCAAAACACCCCTTCTGGTTTTGATCCGGTTGCAGCGACTGATGTTGATAAGTTGACAGTAAAATCGGCTGCAGTATTGGTATTTGGTGTGCCGGTAACCAAAATGCTGCGCAATGCGATGCAAGAAGCGCAGTTTGGTGCTACCAGTATCTGCGTAGGTAAAGACGATTTGGCTTGTATGCCTTCGTTAAGTTCAGCGCAGATTGCCAGTATTTTTACCGGTAAATTAAACTCATGGAAGCAATTGAAGTTGGGTGCTACGGGCAACTTATTCGACAATACATCGGCCAGCAATAAACCGGTTGGTTTGAATGCTGACCGTGTACACGTTTGCCGTAGGACTAATGGTTCCGGTACAGGCGCCCAATTTGGCATAAAGTTCCTGAACTATCCTTGCAGCAGTGTTGCCACTCCTGCAGCATCTAAAACTGATGGGGTACCTGAGGCAGTCGAAAAAGCACAGATTCATGAAAATTCTTCTTCAGGAATAGTGTCAGAGTGTTTGTCTGAAATGGATTCAGGAACCAATTCAATTGCCGGATCATTCGACGGTTCTGCCTATCCAGGTGGTCGCTGGGCTATCGGTATTCAAGGGACTGAGCATAATGCCAACCGCGCTTTTAGCTACCGCTTTATCAAAGTTGATGGTGTAGAGCCTACATTGGATAGGGTTGCTAGGGGTAAATACAAGGATTGGGTTGAGCTGACTTACCAATACAATAAAACCCATGCATTCGATCCCAGTGAAAAGGAAGTTGTTGAAGAGTTAATCAAGCAGGCCGGTAACCCGATAGTTATGGCGGCTACTAATCTTAATGCAATTCATACCTGGGGCAAGAGCGGATTTATGGCGGTTCCACAGTCTTTTGCGGCGCCAGCAACGGGTGTTTTAGCTTATGAAAAACCGGTTAATCCATTCAGCCACGGTACAACTACAGAAGATCCAAACGCTTGCCGTATGCCTGCTGTGTACAACCCAGGCACTACAGGCGGCATACAATTCAAGTAACATTTGTGTTGTTGAGTTGAATATCCGGTAATTCATTACCGAAAGCTGACAAAGCCAATTGCCTTAGGGCAATTGGCTTTTTTAATTTACAGGTGGGGATTTTGGAATTAGATCAAGTGCGCTTGTTGTTTGGGCAGTCCTATCGTTCGGTTGCCTAGGGCGTTGTCATCAAAAATTAATAAAACGTTAATAGAATGCCCATCTAAGAATCAATTTGCACAAATGCAATAACATTCAATCATCCTATCTTTTTAAGAGATATAAAAATACCTGATTACTGTTTGTAAATGATGGGTATTGTTCAAAACGCGATACAACACATAAAGTAAAAACATGCGGATACATGAAAACAAGCGAAGCACCTTATTTAAGCAAGCCGTCTTGTGCTTTTTTTTAGGGATAAATTTGAATTCTGTCGTTGTCGCGGAGCCTGAACAGTCGCCACAAGCCAGTTTCGATCTTTTGGAATTACGTGTAAAAGGTAATACCTTGATTGAAAAAACTCAGCTTGAACGAACAGTCTATCCGTTTTTAGGGCTAAAAAAATCAATTGATACCGTAGAGCAGGCACGCGATGCACTGGAAAGTCTCTATCGGACAAAAGGCTATCAGACTGTAGCCGTAGATATCCCCGAGCAAAACGTTAAGAATGGCGTGGTCTATTTAAATGTTGTTGAAGGCAAAGTTTCGCGTTTGCGCGTCAAGGATTCGCGCTATTTTGCACTCGGCAATATTAAGGCGGGAGTGCCTGAATTGGCAGAAGGCAATGTGCCCAATATGCCAAAAATGCAGGCGCAGCTTGCCGCACTCAGCGACCAAAGCCCAGACCGAAAGATTACGCCAGTGCTGCGGGCGGGGGAAACACCGGGTACGCTGGAAGTGGATTTAAAAGTTAAAGATTCATTGCCATTGCATGGGCGTCTGGAATTAAACGGACGGAATATTTCATCGACGAGCCGTTTACGGTTGGTGTCTACATTGCATTACGATAATTTGTGGCAAAAACTGCACAGCGCATCCTTGATGTATCAGACCTCGCCAGAAAATAACCAAGAAGTCGATGTATGGGCAGGTACCTATGTGATGCCAGTGCCCAGTAGTGATGCAAAACTGGCATTTTATGCCGTTAGCTCTTCTTCAAATGCCCAAATAGCCAGTGCGGGCGCTTTAAATGTCATTGGTATCGGTAACATCTATGGTGCACGGGTAATCAAGCCACTACCGAGCCTAAGCAGTTATTTCCACACGCTAACTTTGGGTGTTGACTATAAGGATTTTAGCGAAGACCTTAATCTTATCGGCGCGGATACCATAAAAACGCCAATTACTTACCTGCCTTTTATGGTGCAGTATGGTTCTTCATTGAAGGGTAAAGAATCGTTAACGACATTCAATATTGGCGTGAATTTCTCGGTTCGTGGATTGGGTAACGAGCAGGGCGAATTTGAAAATAAGCGCCATCTATCTCAGGCGAATTACTCTGTGTTAACGGGTGGGGTAAATTTTACGCATAACCTACCTTATGGCCTGGAGTTTTTCAGCCGCTTCTCCGGACAAACAGCAAGTTCCCCGTTAATCAGTAATGAGCAGTTTTCACTTGGCGGTATGCAGAGCGTACGTGGCTATTTTGAAACACAGGCATTGGCTGATGATGGCTTGATGGGTTCAATCGAATTGCGTTCCCCCCATTTAATGCCGGGCAATAGGGATATTGTCGATAAGTTGCAGGCTGTGATATTTGTTGATGGCGGTAGGGGCTGGATACAGAACGCCTTAGCTGGGAATTCCAAAGGCAGTGAGTTGGCAAGCACTGGCTTGGGTATGCGTTTTCAACTGTGGAAATATTTTGTTGGGGTACTTGATTTAGGCTTTCCTCTGGTTGATTTTGCGCCTGTACAGAAAGGCGATCCAAAGCTACATTTCAATATTGCAACGGAATTTTAGGCATTGATAAACATGGTGTGCAGGTTTTGTTCCTCACGCCCGCCTTTGTCCAGGCAATAAATCAAACACGTTGAGTGTATCCCCCCCTATTGATACGGCCTCTGTCAGTTTCCAAGACTTGTTATACCAAGTTGATTCCCGGCAGGGGGGCATTGCGTCCGTGGATATGCGGGCAGTTACTTTAATAGATGCATTACAATTTCACAAATAGGTGATGAACATGGGTAATAAACAAAGTGTGGCCCAATACATAAATACAATGGACATTTTTCGATTGAGGCCATTGTCCGCTTGTGTACGCATGGCAATAGCCGGAAGCGTGTTTTGGGGCCCCGTTTTACCTGTTTATGCTGAATTGCCTATACCTGCACAGGTTTGGGCATCAATGAATCCGGTAACCAATCAGCCTGCTGCAACCAATCAGGTTGTCGGTGATACCTTACGTATTGATCAACAAACCGATAGGGTTATCCTCAATTGGGAAAGCTTTAATGTAGGCGCCAAAAATCAGGTCCAATTCAACCAACCCAGCAGTTCATCCATTGCGCTTAACCGTATTTTTCAGGAAAGCCCCAGCCAGATTCTTGGTAAGGTAACCGCTAACGGTCAAATCTATCTTTATAACCAAAATGGGTTTGTTTTTGGCAAGGATTCGGTTGTTGATGTCAATACGCTGGTTGCCTCGACATTAAATGTTTCAGACAAGATTTTTGAAAACGGCATTGTCCGTGAGTTTGATGACTCGGGTAATGCCGCATTTGAGGGTTCAACGGCTAATCCTAAAGCAGCCATTCAGGTTGATGCTGGCGCGGACATTCATATAGGCAAAAATGGCCGTCTCATTATGGCGGCCCCTGATGTGAGCAATGCAGGCTCCATCAGCGCTGATGAGCAGGGTCAGATAATCCTTGTCGCCAGCAAGGATAAGGTTTATTTGCAACCTGCTGATAATAGCGGCCCTTTTGCGGGATTGTTGGTTGAAGTGGGTAGTGGCGGGAAAGTATCAAATCTGGGCAATATCATGAGCCGTCAGGGTAATGTCACATTGGCCGGATTTGCCGTCAACCAAGGCGGACGGGTCACCGCTACAACTTCAGTTAGTGTCAATGGTTCTATCCGCTTATTGGCCAGGGAAGCGGCTGAAAAGCAGAACGAGGTGTTGGTGGCCACAACAAGCAATCGTAATAAGGATGCGGGTGATCACCTTGGCACTGAATCCCAAGTGACGTTTGCGCCAGGCAGCGTGACTCAAATTGTTGCCGACACCAGTGGCGGTTCGGCGATTGATGAACAAGACCAGCCCACATCCTACTTGGAAGTGTCGGCAAATACAGTACACATGCAGGCGGGCTCATTGGTTGATGCCGCTGCCGGTAAAATCGACATAACAGCGACCGATAATTTGCTCGACCCGGTACAAGGCAGTAAAGGCCGAATAATTCTCGATAAAGAGGCCCGGATAGATGTTTCCGGAATAAAACATGTTGAGGCGTCAGTCGCCCGGAATGTCGTTGAAATGCCAGTGCAGACTTATGAATTGCGTGATTCCCCATTGCAAAAAGGGGGGGTGCTACAAGGGCAAACCGTACAGGTTGATATCCGTAAGGATACCAAAATTATTGACACCAGCGGGGCAAAAGCCCGTTTTGAACGCGGGATTGATGAGCGGTTGGGTGTTGGTGGTGAAATTAACCTGACGTCCAGCGGCGATGTGATCGTCAACAATGAGGCTGTTGTCAACATTTCTGGTGGATCGATAGATTATCAGGAGGGCTATATCAGTACGACCAAGCTGTTGACGGATTATGGCAAAATTGTAGATATCAGCGATGCCGACCCTGATGAGCGTTATGCAGCGATTTATGGCGTGGTCAAAGAAGTGTATGAAAAATGGGGCCCAGATGCCACAGAAGTGTGGGACAGTCAGGCCCAACTTGGTCAAGGGCGTTTTGAACAAGGCTACACGCAAGGATTGGCTGCGGGTGCGCTTAATATTGTCACGCCAAAAGTGTCATGGAATGGTGATTTGGTTGCTGGGTCAGCCAACAATATTTACCAGCGTACAGCAGATACTATCGCTTTTGGCGGTTCGTTTTCCCTGGATACAACAGAATTTCTTTCAGCCCAAAGCGTGGTGTTCCAAGCAGAAAAAAATGCCGTGAATATTGCGGTGGACGAGGAGTTCCCCAAGGATAAGCAGAATAAGCCGGACAATTTGATATTGCCCACTGCGCTAAGTAATGATTCTGGGATACAAAAGCTTATTATTAAAACACTTGACAGTGTTACCGTGGGTGCAGATGCCAACATAGCAATGCAAGCAGGTGGCCAGTTCATTTTGGACACAGGCAAAATTGACGTACAAGGGGATATTTATTCATCAGGTGGCGCTATCAACCTGATCAGCCGAAACACTGGCGTTCCTGAAAATTCTGGCAAAATAGATTTAAGCCCTGAATCAGTGCTCGATGTGTCGGGGCGCTGGGTCAATGATTTTGCACAAGGTTTGGATGCTACGCCTACCGAGCCGTTGGCAATCGACGGTGGAAGCATCAGCGTGACAGCAACTGGGGACTTAAATTTGAACGCAGGTGCTGTGGTCAGCGCTGATGGCGGCGCTTGGTTGGCGCTAAATAATCGGTTGGTAGAGGGGAAGGGCGGTAGTATTAGCCTCGTAACTACACCTCGGGCGGACAATGGATCGTCTCTACTGCATCTCGATGGCGAGTTATCTGCTTATGGCTTATCAGAGGGCGGCAGCCTGAGCCTGAGTAGCGGCGAAGTTATTGTCGGGGTGGCTGGTGATGCTGTAAAAGCGGCATCGGCATTAGTCCTTGGTGTTCATGATGGTCATTTTGATTTCGACAAAAAATCAGGGTTTAGCAATATTAATTTAACCAGCAGTTCTGGTGATATTTCTGTTAAGGCAGATGCCCCGTTAGCGCTGATTCAGCAAAATCGTATTCTGGAAGGTGATTTTGGGCAACGCGCGAGTGGTAAATCATTAGCTGACTTTAGCCGCATTGAAACATTGCCTGAACATTTACGCAGCCCTGTCAATTTGACGCTGAAAAGTTTGAGTAAAGACGTCAAGCTGGAAACTGGCAGTAAGATTGTGGCGGACAAGGAAGCGTCTATTAGCTTGGCAGCAACGGTTGGAAGCATTTATGCCGATGGTTTGATAGATGCCCCGGCAGGCTCAATTAAGCTGGGCATTAACGCTGATCCAGGTGTGGAATACGATGCTGCACAGGCTATATGGCTGGGTGGGCATGCTTCTTTACAGGCAGCTGGCGCTACCCGCATGAACCCAATTGATGCCACCGGACGACGCACGGGCGAAGTGCTGGATGGTGGGGATGTCACGCTTAAAGCACAAAGAGGCTACGTAATAACTGAGCAAGGGTCACAAATTAATGTGTCAGGTACCCGTTCCGTTCTGGATTTACCTGTAAATGATAGTTCTGCAACCAGGTTTCATTTTGCACCGGCTGAAATTGGCTCAAATGCCGGAACAGTCGCCTTGATGGCAGCAGAAGGTGCAGTGTTGGATGGGAGCCTGAAAGGATCCGCTGGTTCACAGGCAACTTTGGGTGGCCGAATAGATTTGGCGCTTGACCGTACCCAGCGTAATCCGCCAGATCCTGCCATTATTCCCTTTCCGGCAGGGGATTTGGTTGTTAATGTGATGCAGGCGGATCAGGCAAGACTGGATAATACAACGCAGTTTGGCAAGGTGATTCCTGAAGCATTAAACGGTCAGATGCGGGTGAGTGCAGATAAAATTACCGTAGGTGGCTTCAGTGATGTGCGCTTGTCTTCAAATAATGAAGTCAGCTTTTTAGGCGATGTTAATCTGGCTACCCAAGGGCGTATTGACATTGATGCGCCCGTGATTGCCTGGTCGGGACTTGATGATGTGGCTGCTGGCGCGGTCAATCTGGACACGGCTTATTTAAGGGTAGGCTCATCGCTAATCCGCGAAGTGGACACTATGCCGGTCGCAGGGAGCGGTACATTTACGGCACAGTCGCAGTGGACTGAGTTAGGTGGTGCATCATTGTGGAATGGCTTTAGCGGGATCAACCTTAACAGTGGACATGATTTGCGGACGGTAGGGCTGGTCAATATTAGCGCAGAACATAGGGATTATGTCGGAACAATGGTAACGGCAGCTGACTTGAACTTGACAGCCAGTCAAGTTTATCCGGCTACACTGACGCATTTTACCTTTGCGGTCAAAAATAATCCCGAAGGTCAAATCACTCTATCTGGCAATGCTAATAAGGATGCCCCACCATTATCTTCGGCGGGGATATTGAATTTTGAGGCACCGATAATTAACCAGAATGGTGTGGTCAAAGCACCGTTTGGCACTATTAACCTGACGGCAGGTTCCAGTTTAACGTTGGGGGAGAGTAGCCTGACTTCAGTTTCAGGTAATGGTCAATTAATTCCTTTTGGTGTTATTCAGGGTGGTCTTGACTGGCTTTACCCGTTAGATAGCAACCACAATCTGGTGTTTAGTACGCCGCCCGAAAAGAAGCTGGTATTATCGGCACCTACTGTGAGTGTGGCAAAGGGTGGGGTGGTTGACCTATCTGGCGGTGGGGATTTGTTAGCCTATGAGTTTTTACCTGGTTCTGGTGGATCTTATGATTATCTGGATCAAACCAGTCCTTCTTATCAAGGTGGTTTTGCCGTCGTGCCGACATTAGGCACCGATATTGCGCCTTATGACCCTTTGCAAAGCGCTGGTTTTGATTATGCAATTGGCAGCAAGATTTATTTAAGGGGCACACTGGGGTTGCCGGCCGGCGAATATACTATTTTACCTGCGCGTTATGCGTTGTTGCCGGGTGCTTATCTGGTTACACCGCAGGCTAATACTCAAGATGTGGTCTTGACGACTTACACTAAAGCGGGGTTGCCGGTTGTTCCAGGGATTCAAACCATCGCAGGTACGGGTGCGCGGGATGCGCGGTGGAGTGGTTATTTAGTGGAGAGCGGCTCTGACATACGTAAGCATTCTGAATACGATGAACAGAAGGCAAATGCCTTTTTTGTTTCGCAAGCGTTGAAGAATGGAACCAGCACGCCAGTCCTACCTATAGATAGCGGTCAAGTTTCGATAGCTGCGCAAGACAAGCTTGATTTACAAGGTGAATTTAAAGTGGCTTCATCCGGCGGCAGGGGCGCCCGTATGGATATTGCAGCGAATCGTTTGAAAGTGGTGAAAAATTTAAGCACAACACCTACCGAAGGCATACTGGAAGTGTTGGCTGATGACCTGAGTTTGTTAGGTGTTGACAGTTTATTCCTGGGCGGCGGACGTACCAATAATGTGGCTACCGGTGCTACGGATTTAAATATCACGTCTGGAGAGGTGGTCTTCGATACTGATTCACGCGTACAAGTAACTGATTTGGTTGCCGCTGCAACGGATAAAGTAGAAGTCAGGAGCGGTGCAGTTTTGACTGCCGACGGTAATGTCAACACAGGTGATACGCTATTTAATATGACTGGCGATGGCGCATTGCTAAGAGTTTCCAGTGATAATCAAGTTACTTTGAACAGACTGTCCGGATTGGGGAATACTGGTGAATTGTTGATTCAAGAAGGTGCAACACTGGCGGCATCAAAATCGATGTTGCTCGACGCGAGCAAATCGACCACATTGACTGGTAATATCCAGATGAAGGGGGGCGCGTTGAACCTGAGCGCTAACGCTATCAATATCGGTGAAGTTAATGGTTTATCAGACGGTGCCTTAAATTTATCCAATGAAAAACTACTTAGTCTTGCCGTTGATGAACTGGTATTAAGCAGCCGGGATACGGTTAATCTCTACGGCAATGTAGGGCAGGCAGATAGCAGTGGAAACCTGAGTGCAATAAAATTCGATAGTTTAGTGATCAATGCTGCCGGTTTATCCGGTTTTGGTGCTGCTGGCCAAACGGCAAAACTTGAGGCAAACACGCTGCAATTGCAAAATACATTAGGCGCCACCACCTTACGGCCTGCAACAGGCCTGGGTGTATTGGACGTGCTGGCAAAAAACTACATGCAAGGTAGTGGTAGTTTTGGAGTAAATGGTTTCCACACTATAAACTTGAATGCTGAAGAGGCATTTCAAGCCGATGGTGAGGGCTTGCTTAATGTTGGTGGTGACCTGAATCTGGCAGCGGGATATTTAACGGCTGGTGGCGGGAGCCATCTTAGGGTTGATGCTGGCGGTCATAACATTCAAGTGAATGGAAATGGCAGTAGCGCCAATCCGGTAGCAAATAATTTGGGCGGTGCGGTTAACCTGAAAGCCGATGCCATCGATTTTAATGCCCGCGTACTGATGCCATCCGGTTCTTTAGGGTTGCAGTCATTGAGTGGGGATGTCAACGTCGGCGGACAAGCTGATATTAATCTTGCCGGCCTAGCCGTTAATTTTGCCGATACGGTTGATTATGCACCAGGCGGCACATTCAGTGCGGTCGCTGATCACGGTAAAATAAAGCTTGCTGAAGGCTCGGTAGTCGATTTGAGCACTGGCGGTGATTCCGCCAAAGGTGGGGAACTGGTTTTAAATGCACTTGAACAAACAGTTGACCTTTCAGGGCAGATCAAGGCGACGGCAGGCAGCGCAGAGCTTGATGTTGCAAAATTTAGTGCCAATGCAGACTTTGACAGCCTGATGAATAAGCTCAAAGATGCCGGCATATCCGATTCAATTTATTTCCGTACCCGTGCTGCTGACATTGTGCAGTCGTCTGATCAGGTTATCAAGGCGAATGCAGTTGCTTTAGTGGCGGATAAGGGAGAGATAGCATTATCTGGAAAAATTGATGCTAATGGCAGCACCGCAGGTGGGGACATCAGGTTGTACGCAGGGGATAAAGTTACGCTTGAAAATGGTGCTGTACTAGAGGCAATGGGAAGCAAGGGAGGCAAGGCGATGCTTTCGTCAGTCGATAATGACAGCGATAACATCAGTGGCATCAATGTCAAAACCGGTGCGTTGATTGATGTCAGCGGCGACACAGAGGAAGCCGGCGGTGAGGTGACGTTACGGGCATTGCGCGTTGATGGTTCTGTCAATATCCAGCCCATTGCCGGTACTGTGCAGGGATATGCGCAAAAGGCGGCTATTGTTGTTGATAATGGTGACCTGGTATTTCAGGGTTATAGCAAATTTTATGCTGAGGGCGTTAAGAAATACAGCAACGATTATTTTACAGTTGCTGGAGAAATTAACGGCAATGACATCAATAACATCAAAAATGATACTGATGTCACTCTATCTGCGGATAACATAAAAAAAATCAACAGTGAATTGGGTGCTGGCATTAGTTTGCGGGCAGGTGTAGAAATTGATTATGCCGGTGATTTGGCATTGAATAGCCGCTGGGATTTGGTGGATTGGCGGTATGGCGGATCAACCAATGCCAACCCGATGCCCGGTACGCTGACCATTAACACTAGCGGAAAACTTACGCTGAACAGTTCACTAACCGATGGTTTTAAAGACGATACCTTGTACTTTGGTACTGTCCATGTGGCGGATATGTTGCAGACTGGGGATTCATGGTCATATAAGATAACGGCGGGCGCTGACCTTGGCAGTGCCGAATCCGGTGCGACGGCGGCTGCCAAAGACCTGACGCTTGGTTCAAATGTTACTGTGCGCACTGGAACGGGTGATATCCAGTTGGGGGCTGGCGGTGACATCATTTTTACCGATCAAACTTCAACGGTTTATAACGCAGGTAGGGCCGAGAATACGGCCAGGTACGGCACCTTGAGCGACATTACGGTTGGCTTTTTGCTGTATGGCGAGTATCCAGTCGATGGCGGTGATTTGGTTATCAAGGCAGGAAACAATATTGAAGGCGCAGTTAGTGACCAGTTTATCGACAGCTGGCTATTACGTTTCGGTAGCTGGGCCAACGACACTACACATGCGAATCAACGTCCTACGGCCTGGGGCGTTGCACTGGGTTACACCACCGATGGCTATGGCAATGCAGCCGATGCAAAAGCGCCCCTATTTCAGCAGAATGTAGGTTCATTTGGCGGGGGTAAAGTCAATGTCAGCGCTTCTGGAAATATCAATGACCTTTCAGTGATGCTGCCGACGACCGGCAAGCAAATAGGGGAACGCAGCCCAACCTCGGATTCTGATTATTTGACCAATGTTGTGCAAATTCAGGGTGGCGGTGATATGCAGGTTGATGCTGGGGAAAACATAACGGGCGGTGCCTATTTTCTGGGTAAGGGGGCTGGTGTGATCTCGGCAGGTGCAGCAATAGCTGGCAGTGCCAGGCAGTTTGTCAATGGCCCACAGTTAGTCATGGGTGACAGTAATCTGAACTTGAATGCAAAAAGTGGCATTAGTGTAACGGGCATATCCGATGCGATGGTATTGCATTCTGGTAACCGTTATGCGGAAGACGGCAGTAACTTTTTTAGCTATACCGATACCAGCGGAATCGCACTGAAATCATTGTCAGGTGACATTCATTTAGGTGCTGATACCAGCATAATAGGCGCGACTGATATGTTGAGCCTGACCGGTAGCCAAGCAAGCTTATCCAAGATATATCCAGCTTCTTTACAAACAACTGCTTTTGGCGGCAGCGTATCGCTTGACAGTCAGGTGACACTATTCCCTTCTCCGTCTTCGACATTAACGGTTTTGGCAAAAAACAATATCACTTCGACGCTTGATTCCCTAAGGTTAAGCATGTCGGATGCAGATAGGATATTATTGCCAAGTTCAACGTTCCCGTTGGCCAGAAACCAGTTGAATGATGCCGAGGCAATATTGAACCCGTTTGGTATCAATGACTTGGTACATGCCGCTATCCCTGTGCATACCAATGATGAAGGGCCGGTAAGGTTGGTGACTAATGATGGGGATATTAAGTCCATTCAGATCAACGTGCCCAAGAAAGCGATTATTCAAAGCGGCAACGATATTAATAATGTCTTAATCAATATTCAACACGTTAATGACGGTGATGTGTCGGTTGTATCTGCCAACCGTGATATCCGCTTTACCAGCGCCCGCAGTGTTGATGGTTTGCTGGTGGATAACTTTAACGAAATTAAAATTGCAGGGCCGGGCGATGTGCTTGTCAAAGCCGGACGTGATATTGATTTTGGTGCATCGCGCGGTCTGTCAACGATAGGCAATTTAGCCAATTCAAACTTAAGCAGTGATGTGGGTGCGAATATAGCGGTATTGGCAGGATTAAATCCGCACGATACACCAAATTATTTGGGTGTCCTTAACTTGGATCCATACATTGTCAAATACGCTGAAAACTACATTAAATTTCAGCAACTGGTCACTGAGTTTATGCGGGGGCGTACAGGTGACACTGCTTTGGTAGAAAAAAAGGCTGTAGAAGCATTTAAGGCGCTTGATCCGAAAGAATATGCGGCTTTACAACCAAAACTGGATGCCCTGATCAGCCCCAAATACTCTGATATTTTCAAAAATATCACTGGGTTCGTAACTGAATACGTTAAGTATGCTGAAAATAACAGTAAATTTCAGCAGCTTGTCACTGAATTTATGCGAGGGCGGACAGGAAATTCCGCTTTGACCAAAAAAGTGGCATTAGAAGGATTTAGGAGGCTTGATAAAAATGATTATGGGGATATTCAACCAAACCTCGATGCCTTGGTGAGCACAAAATACATTAGTGATCCCGCACTTACTGATGCTAAAGCCCTGGAGATCTTTGCCAACCTAAGTCCAGATCAGTATTTGTCAATACAGCCACAATTAAATACGCTAGTAAATAGCGTGTTCTTTAGCGAGCTAAAAGCAACAGGCGCCGCTTCGGCTAGCAATCCCGAGTCTGGCAATGAGCGCGGTTTTGCGGTAATTGATGCATTATTTCCGGAAAACCAATGGAAAGGGAATTTGAGTTTGTTTTTCAGTAAATTGCAAACCCTTCAGGGCGGCAATATTGATTTGCTGGTGCCGGGTGGGGAGATTAATGCCGGTCTTGCGGTTTCGTTCTCAGGCGCAAAAGAGGCTTCAGAGCTGGGTATCGTTGCTCAGGGCAAAGGCGATATTAACGCCTTTGTTGATGATGATTTTATAGTCAACCAGTCCCGCGTCTTTGCACTAAGCAGCGGCGATATTCTGATTTGGTCATCGGAAGGCGACATCGATGCGGGTCGTGGGGCCAAATCAGCCATTGCAGCGCCGCCTCCAGAGTACGATTTTGATACGAATGGTAACCTGGTTGTTACGTTTCCGCCTATCGTCTCAGGTAGTGGTATCCGTACTGCCGCCACTATTGGAAATACGCCGGGTGACGTTTTCCTCTTCGCTCCCAAAGGTGTGGTTAATGCCGGTGAAGCAGGTATCGGGGGAACTAACGTGACTATTTCTGCAACGGCGGTGTTAGGGGCAAATAATATTCAGATCGGTCCCGGTGGTAGCGGTTCTGGGGTGCCGGTAGGGTCATCAGGAGGCCTTGCCGCCGGTTTGACGGGTGCAAGCAATTTAGGCGCCAGCGTAAGTCAGGTTGCACAAGCTTCTGCAGACATGAGCAAAGATAGTAAAGATAATGACAACAAGAGCATGAAACTAGGCGTGCTCAGCGTTGAGGTCATTGGTTATGGGGATGGATCCGCCGAAGAAAACACTAAAAAAAATAAACCTAAATCGGCTTTGTAGGGCGGTTTCGCGACAGCAAACCGCCATCGGTACATACCGAAATGGCGGATTGCCTATCGGCGAATCCGCCCTACGCACTGAGTTACTGGCTTAATGATGTTCTTGCTCCCAACGGCGCCGGATTTTACTTTTATCCATTAACAGCTGTTGCTTGAAATAACACTATTGCTCTAACGTAATAATTTTGTAACGAATTTTTGTAATAATTCCGCCACCAATTTGAGTGAGAAAAAAAATGAAACGGTTTTGTCTTTTGTTGATTCTTTTAACATTATTACCTTCTATGGCATCGGCTTGGTGGAGCGATGACTGGGGTTACAAGAAAAAAATAAGTCTTGATGCGAAAAAACTTCAACAAGACGGGGTAAGCGTTCCTGATGATGCCTTTGCATTAATTAGGTTACATACAGGAAATTTCACTTTCTTTACGGATCTCGCCGAAAAGGGTAAAGATATACGAGTCTTGGCTGATGATGAAAAAACGCCTTTAAAATTTTATATTGAGAAACTCGACGCTGTTAATGAAATGGCGCTGATCTGGGTTAAGTTACCTAAGGATATTGCTAAATCTGTTGAGCCTGGTTTTTGGTTATATTATGGCAATCCTGAAGCTGTTGATGCTCAGGAAGCGTCAGCTTCTTACGATGTCAGTCAAGTGCTAAGTTACCAATTTGAGACTAGCGCCGTTAAGGATTTGACGGCCAATGCCAATAACCCGTCTGAAGTGACGGCAACCAATGCAGAAGGTGGATTGATTGCTGGTGCTGCGGTTTTTCAAGGTAGCCAAATTATTCGCATACCTTCTGCGCCTTCATTACAAATGTCCCAGGCAACAGGTTGGACGGTTACAACATGGTTGAAATTTGATCAAGCCCCTAAAGATAGCGTGTTGTTTCAGAGGGCCGGAACAACCGGTGCTGTAACTTTAGCCATAAAAGAACAAACACCTTATATCCAAGTTATCGATGCAACTGGCGCTAAACAGGAATTCACCGCTCAGGCTACTGTAATGCCCGGCACTTGGCACAATCTTGCCGTGGTTGCCTCCGCTGGTAGTCTTGTTATCTATATTGATGGTGCGGCTGCCGGTAGCTTTCCTGTGTCATTGGCAGATCTCACGGGAGATATTGCTATTGGCGCTGATGCCGCAGGCGCTAAAGGTTTTACTGGCTTAATAGACCAATTGTCTATTTATAAAACAGTCCGTGATGCTAATGTCATAAAATTTGATGTGCTAATGCAGGGTACAGGTTCAGCGTTATTGGCGTATGGTGAAGATGCTAGCCCCGATGCTGAAGGCGGTGAATCTTACATTATGTCCACGCTGAACAATGTAACGATAGATGGCTGGGTTATTATCGGCATACTTGGCGTTATGTTTGTAATCAGTTTTATGGTGATGGTAGCAAAGACGCTAGTTATCAATAACATTCAAGGAGCTAACAAAAAATTCGAACAGGCGTTCAGTAAGCTTGACATTCAGGATATTTCTAAATTAAACACTGAAAGCGCTGATGAAGACGATGACGACGAATTTGAAGAATCGCCATTATTATTTTCATTAACCTCAGATGGCGATAATTTCAAAAGCTCTTCTATTTACCGGATTTACCATGTAGGCGTCCAGGAAATGAATAAGCGCTTAATGAAAAACCCTGACTCGTCACAGGCACTGTCAGCAGGTGCTATGGCTGCGGTTAAGGCATCAATGGATGCGGTTTTAGTCAGAGAACTACAGAAATTAAACTCGCAAATGGTGTTGCTCACTATTGCAATCAGTGGCGGTCCATTCCTTGGGCTATTAGGCACAGTGGTTGGGGTTATGATTACCTTTGCCGCGATTGCTGTGAGCGGTGAGGTTAACGTCAATTCGATTGCACCTGGTATTGCGGCTGCTTTGGCGGCGACGGTAGCCGGTTTAACAGTGGCTATTCCTGCCTTGTTTGGATACAACTATCTAGGCAGTCGTATCAAAGTAATTTCAGCAGATATGCATGTATTTGTAGATGAATTTGTTGCAAAATTGGCCGAAGAGCATACCTGAATCTAGTTTGCCCGACCTTTGCAATAATTCTCTCAACCAAGAAGAGCTTTAAATATGAAAGTACAAGAAGAAAATGAAGCGTATGACGAAATTAATGTCACGCCGATGCTGGATTTAGCTTATGTGTTGCTAGTTGTATTTATTCTTATGACCACAGCTTCTGTGCAGGGAATAACCGTTAACTTGCCTAAAGCAAGCGATACCCCAAGCCTATCTAAGCCTCAAACCAAAGCAATTACAATAACCGCTGATGGCAGCATTTTTCTGGATACTTATCCTGTAAGCATGGATCAGCTAAAGTCTACGTTGCAGCAATACAAAGCTGTCAATCCTGCATTACCTGTCGTTATCAAAGGGGATGCCAGTGTCCAGTATGTCAATATTATCAATGTACTGGCATTGTTAGGGGAACTCGATATTACCCAGATTGGGTTGGTTACACAAAATCTGGTTAAATGAGACACAACTTCTAATGACTAAGCATAAAAAACCTTTTCGTGCCCATCTACCCCTAATAATGGGGGCAATGATATTAATTGCAGCGATTGCTGTCATTATCCATCTGATAAGCACCATGGAAAATAAACCGGCTAAAAAAGAAAGGAAAGTCCAAATGATTTCCTTAACGAAACCGCCACCGCCCCCACCGCCACCGCCTAAGGTTGAAAAAGTACCAGGGCCGGAAGCGGAAAAATTACAGGAAGAAGTGGAGCAAGCGCCTGAAGAAATGCCGGATGTTGCTGATGAAGCTCCATCTGGTGACTTGGGGCTAGATGCAGAAGGTTCAGCGGGTTCCGATGGCTTTGGACTGGCGGCGCATAAAGGCGGAAAAGGTTTGCTGGGCGGGGGTGGCGGTGACCCCTATGCTTGGTATGGCACGATTATCAAAAACGATATTTTAGAGATCCTTTCAGAACAAGAAGAGCTTCGCAGTAAAGGATATACGGCTATTGTTAAAGTGTGGGTTGGATCTGATGGCTCGATAAGTAGATTTGAATTAGCCAGAGGCAGTAACGATGCTGAAATCGACGATCTTCTGAATCGGTTGCTTAGTAAATATAGAAAGGTCAAGGAACCGCTCCCACCTGGGATGGAACAACCAATCAAGTTAAAAATCACATCAAGAATCTAAATTCACTACAGGTATAAAAATGGATAATAAAAAGCAGCTAATAGCTCTGGCGTTTTGCGGCTTGGTCAGCGTGGCTCAGGCAGGTGAAAAAGAAGAATTGCTGAAGTTGCGTAATACGACCACTAATTTGATCAAAGAGTTGGTTAAGCAAGGTGTTTTAACTGAAAAAGTCGCTGATGAAATGATCAAAAAAGCGGAAGCTGACGCTGCACAGCAGACGGAACAACAAGCTGCACAGCAGACGGATGCGCCAGAGCCAGGTGAAATACGCGTACCTTATGTCCCTGAGTTTGTTAAAGATGAAATTCGTCAGCAAGTCCGCTCAGAATTGCGTGCTGATGTTGTGCATGATGTCATGCAGGAAGCTAAAACCCAAAAATGGGGTGTGCCTGATGCGTTGCCAGAATGGATCAGCCGCTTCAAAATGTCGGGTGATTTAAGATTGCGTTCGCAGAATGATTTTATGGCTGATTATAATCGGCCAGGTTCATATTTTGATTATCAGGCGATTAACCAATTGGGTGGTATTACTGCAGCGGGTATCAATGCCTTTCCAAATAGCACAAACGACCGTCATCGCTTTCGTGAGCGTTTACGTTTAGCCATTGATGCAAAAGTTGCTGATGGCGTGAAAGCCGGTGTGCGCTTGGCAACCAGCAACATACCCGATCCTGTTTCGACCAACCAGACTTTGGGGAATACCGGTAGCCAATATGATTTCAATGTTGATCGCGCTTATCTGAAATATGATGCAGTTAATGCTGAAGGCTTTAAATGGTTAACCCTTACTGGCGGACGTATGGCGAATCCTTGGTATGTCGGCGGTGGCGAATTTACCGGTGGTAGCGAATTGGTATGGGATGTCGATTTGTCGTTTGAAGGTTTTGCGGCAACCTATCGTCACAGTCTTCATGGCTTAGATGCTTTACACACAAAGGATGATGACAAGCATTCTGTGTTTGCCACAGCGGGTGCTTTTCCGCTGCAAGAATCAGCCCTCAGCGCAAATGATAAATGGCTGTTTGGTTCACAAGTGGGCTTAGATTGGGGATTTGAAAATCAGGATGCGTTTAAATTGGCGCTTGCTTATTTCGATTATGAAAATACAAAGGCAAATCCTAATCAAAATACCCCAGCGACCTGTGACACCAACAGTCCAAGTAACAATCTTTCTTTGCCTCAATTTATGCAATTTGGCAACACGGTTGCTGCTATCTGCTATGAAGGTAATGCAGAAGATCCAGGGCAATTTCCGGCGCAATACGGTTTAGCATCCGACTATAATATTATCAATGCGTCGGCAGCCTACGATATTGCCAAGTTTGCTCCCCACCATATTATTGTAGGCGTTGATTATGCTAAAAATATTGGATTTGATTCCGAATCTGTACAGCAGTTAGTTGGATCACCAATCAGCGATGCAACCAATGCTTGGCAAGTACGGGTTGATTTTGGCTGGCCGAAAGTCGATCACGCGAGCCAATGGAATGTGTTTGCGCTGTATAAATATGTTGAACGCGACGCGGTGTTTGATGCTTACACCGATTCTGACTTCCATTTGGGCGGCACTAATGCTAAAGGCTGGGTCGTCGGCGGTAACTATGGTTTGATGAAAAACGTCTGGGCGACGGGCCGCTGGTTAAGCACGGATGTTATTACGGGCCCTAAATATGGCAATGATATTTTGCAATTGGATTTGAATACGAGATTCTAATGACCACAATCAACACACTCAAACCAACCGCTTTTTTGGTATTAGTGATTAGCTTGGTTACGTTAAATATAGCTAATGCCGCGCCACGCGAAGGTGGTGGCAACACTAAAATTATTAACAAACTACAAGGGATGGTTAATGACATTACGACTGAACGTGACCTCCTTAAAACCGAGAGCGCTAAAGTTACTGCTGAACTTGAGACGGTTAAAGGTCAGGTGACGCAGGAAAAAGAAGCCGCCGCGTTATTGGCAGAAAAGTTAAATGCTGATCTTGGCACACAGAAAGCAAGCCATGATGAAATTCAGGCGCGACTGGATAATACTACCGCCAAACTGCGTGAGGTTATTGAGAAATATAATGCCTTGAATAAATCAAAAAATGAATTGTCAGCTGAACATATCGGGTTACAAAATAACCAACAACTCACGGCATCAGAATTAAAAGTGTGCGAAAGCAAAAACGTAAAAATGTTTGAGGGTGCCAAGGAAATCATTGAGGCTTATCACCATTGTCAAAATAAGGGCATAGTAGATGCCTTAATTGATTCAGAACCTTTTTCCCAGATTAAAAATATTGAATTTGAAACCATTATTCAAGAATACGAAGATAAATTGAATAAGCAAAAATATCACGGTAATCCTAATGCCGGATCTTCAATTCCAGCGGTATCCAAGCCAGCAAGTGCAGCTCCAACTGCGCAACCAAGTGCTGTTAAAAAATAAATCTCCCACATTTACTTTTTAACTGTGTTTATAAAATCTAGTTTAAAGTCAATTCGTAACTACTCACCCATGAGCCAAGCCATTAATAAATAGGGGGGAGTAAAATGGCTTCAGCCATTTTTTCAACGGCTAAAGCCGTTGAACTCCGGCACACAGTCTGGTAACGGAGTACAAACCTAGGTTTGTACTCCACCAGCTAAATCTAATGTTATTAACCTAATCTGAAAACGCTGTACGTCAATGCAATGCCTTAGAGAGGCATAATGCGTCTCTAGTTGGTTTTATACCTGCCTGTTCCTCTGCCTATAAATTTTCGTCAGATCAATCTTTTTTATTCCAGCCTATCCCCGAGAGAACTTTGGTTATGCGATTATCCCCATGCCGTTTTAAACATTCACTACTAATAAGTTTACTTAGTACGCTTATTGCTTGCGATGGGGCAAATGAGCAAATTGAAGAAGGCAAGCGTTTATATAAAGCGGGCGATTATAAAAACGCCCAACACGCATTTGACAAAGTTGTCGCCAGTGATCCTGAAAACACCCAGCACCGTTATAAGCTGGCTGAAGAGCTAAGTAAACTGGGTGAGTTTCAGGATGCGGCCAAACAATATCAAGCTATCGCTAACCAGGATGCCAAGCATTTGATGGCACGGGTAAAGTTGGGCCAAATCTATTTGCTGGCGTCAAAAATTGACGTTGCTGAAAAAATGGCCAATGAAGCGCTCGCGATTGATGCTGAAAATATAGATGCGATGGTTTTGTCAGGTGGTGTGTTAGCTGCGAAAAATAACAGTGATGCGGCGTTTGTCAAAGTACAATCGGCATTGCAGAAAAAACCTGATGATATAGGTGCGTCCCTGTTGTTGGCTACATTAAATGCACGGACGGGCAAATTGGATAAGGCGACAGCCTTATTGCTGGCCATTATTGAAAAGTATCCAGATGATGTTGCTTCGCGATTAATGCTGGTCAAAATTTATAGCCAGCAGAATGAACCTGATAAAGCGGACGCTTTACTTGCTGGCATCGTTAAAATTGAACCCAAACAAATAGATCACCGCAAACGATGGGCTGCATTTTTGCTGGACAATAAGCAACCCGATAAGGCGGAAACCGTAATACGTTCGGCTGTTGCAGATTTGCCGGACGACGGACAGGCAAAATTAATGTTGGTTGAATTTCTGGCTGCAAAAAAATCACCGGAAGCCGCTATCGCAGAGCTGATTCCAATGCTTGAACAAAATGTAGGAAATTACGGGTTGCGGTTTAAGTTGGCAGAATTGCTTTTGGCCCGAAAGCAAGCAGATAAAGTGGAAGAAACCCTAAAAGAGATTATTGGGCTTGACAAACAGGGTTTGCAGTCAGTTAGGGCGCGTAACAAATTGGCGCGGTTATATCTGGCTACCAGACGCATTAATGAAGCTAAGTCGCTGGTCAACGAACTGCTTGCCAGCAATCCCGCGGATTTGGCAACGCTTGCGTTACGCGGGGAGATAGCTTTGGCGGAAAACCGTCTGACTGATGCTATCGCAGACTTTCGTGCCGTTGTTGCCGGGCAGCCTCAAAACATCCCAGTGCTTAAATTGCTTATTACCGCGCATCTGCTTAATAAAGATAAGGTATTGGCCCGCGAGAATATTGAAAAAGTTGTTGGGCTCGTACCGGGGGATGAGTCAGCCCGGCTGGATCTGGTCAATTTGCTATTACAATCCGGTGATAAAGCACAGGCCACGCAACAGCTTAATACATTATTTAAGCTTAACCCAAACAGCAAAAAGGGGTTGGAAGCATTATTCAAGATTCATGCTGGACAAAAACAATGGGATCAGGCATTACAAATGGCAACCAGGATGGAGCAAGCCCATGCTGAAGATGCGACGGGCTATTATCTGTCCGGTTTAGCGTATCAGGCCACGGGCAAGCTCGAGCAAAGCACTTCGAGCTTTGAGCAGGCCATGCAAAAACAACCGCAGGCAGTCGAACCATTAACGCAGACGGTGAAAAATTATCTGGACTCAAAACAACCCGATAAGGCATTGGGTAAATTACATGAAGTGCTTAAAAAACAACCCAAGAATTTTTTTGCCTACAATTTGATTGGCGATGTTTATAGTCGCAGCAATAAATACAGTGAGGCAATAAACGCCTATCAAGAGGCCATAAAAATAAAGCAGGATTGGTCGGTCCCTTATCGTAATATTGCCCTGATCAACATTTTGCAACAACATCAAAATGATGCCAAAGCTATCTTAAGAAAAGGCATTAGCAATGCAGCTGAACCTCTGGAATTGGTTGCGGACTTGGCGGCGCTTTATCATCAGGATAAAGCGCATCAAAAAGTTATCGGTTTGTACGAAGAAATGGTCAAGAAATATCCTGATTCATTAAATGTATTGAACAATCTTGCCAGTTATCTGGCCGATTACGGAAATGATGCTGAGGCTTTGGCCCGTGCTGCAAAATTGGTGGAACCGCTTTCTGATATAAACGATCCTTATCTGCTGGATACGGTAGCTTGGATAGCCTATAAACAGGGCCGCTACGATAACTCCAGGCCGCTATTATTAAAGGCGATTGAATTAAATCCGGACAGTGCTGTTAGCCATTATCATTTGGGGATGGTGTATTTAAAGCAAGAAGACAAAATCCATGCGCTGGAGCATTTGAAGAAAGCAATTAAATTAAAACAAGATTTCAATGGCTTAGCTGAGGCAAAAGGGACACTTAACGCGATGGAAAATAGTCATATTAATCAACTAAAGCCATAACCGGTTATTGGTTGGTTTTATGACGCGTTTCTATTGAAAAATCGGTTCATGCCTTATATCCTGAGCGAAATCATAACGTTTATCTTTCACTAATCAGGAATAATCATGTCAAGTATCGAAAAATCGGATATAGAAAATCTGTTAAAAACGTTTATCGACCCTAATCACGGTATCGATCTGGTGTCTGCAAAATCGGTTAAATCCATCACCATTGATGATGCCAATGTCATTGTCAAACTGGAACTTGGATACCCAGCTAAAAGCATCGTCGATGAGATGACATTGGCTGTGGAAGGGCACCTTAAAAAGCTGCCAGGAATCAATAATGCCAGCGTTGAAATTTCGGTAAAAATCATTTCCCATGCCGTGCAGCAAGCGCTTAAGCCTCATCCGCAGGTAAAAAATATAATTGCTGTGGCATCCGGCAAAGGCGGGGTGGGTAAATCAACCACGGCGGTCAATCTGGCGCTGGCATTGGCAGCGGAAGGGGCGATAGTCGGTATACTCGATGCGGATATATATGGCCCGAGCATTCCAACCATGCTGGGCCTTTCCGGCTTTCCAGACAGTGAGGATAAAAAAACCATGATGCCTAAAGTGGCTTATGGTGTGCAGACCATGTCCATAGGCTATCTGGTTGAGGCGGATCAAGCGATGATTTGGCGTGGCCCTATGGCGACCAATGCGCTACAGCAATTGTTGCGGGACACTAACTGGGCAAACCTTGATTATTTGATTATTGATTTGCCTCCCGGCACCGGCGATATTCAGTTGACGCTGGCGCAACAAATTCCTGTGAGTGGCGCCATAATTGTCACTACGCCGCAGGACATCGCCCTGATAGATGCCCAGCGTGGCTTGGCGATGTTTGCAAAAGTCAATGTGCCGGTATTGGGTATAGTCGAAAATATGAGCCTGCATATCTGCTCCCATTGTGGTTATGAAGAAGCCATTTTTGGAGCAGGCGGCGGTCTTGCAATGGCTGAGGTCAATAAAGTTGATTTTCTTGGCGCGTTGCCGCTGGATATGGCTATCCGCCAAGATGCGGACTTGGGTAGGCCGACTGTAGTGGGCGATCCTGACGGGCGTACCGCTCAGATTTATAAAGCCATTGCCCGTAAAACAGCAGCGAAACTGGCGTTAAAAGCCAAGGATTTCAGTAGCCGGTTTCCTGCTATTGTCGTGCAGAATACTTGAACTCTACAGGTACAGGCCGCAATTCATATTTTAGCGGATATCTGGGAACGGATAGTCCCTACAAAAGGGGCTATCCAAAGGATATAAACGAATTGCACGGGTAGGGTCATGAGGAAACCGATTTCGCGAAGAGGAAATGCCGCACATATCGCCACTTATTGCTGCATACCGCTACAATAATCCTTAACCAGCATTTCAATTTTCAATATCCAACGCAAGCCTTTACGCCACCAAGGCAGGGTTGGCGGATTATGTTCCCGCCAATCCAGCAATTCATCCAGCGCCCGTTCTGGCGTGGTGAATTTTCCTGTGGTGCGGCTGACATAAGTGGGGTAAAGGATCAATACCCCGGCTACCAATTCATTCAATGTAAGTTTTCGTGTACGCCGCTCCAGCGATAATCTATCTTCTGTCAACCCCCAGCCGGCATAAAAAGGCAGTCCGTAGCACACCACTTTTTTTCCGCGTAGCAAGGTTTCAAAACCTGTTAGCGAGGTCATCGTATGCACTTCATCAACTTGCGCCAATAGATGGCCCATCGACACATCAATCACTATTTCATCACACCAGCGGTTTGCCTGATCTTCGTCTTGTCCGTTTTTACGCAGGCCTGCCACGATATCAGGATGTGGCTTGTAAACGATATAGCTGTCCGGGTTTGCAGTGCGGACGGTTTGTAATAAATCAAGATTCCTCTGAATACCTGGGGCGCCAAAACTAAGCGAAGCATCCGATTCAACTTGTCCGGGCACTAAGATGATTGGTGTTTTATGTTCGGAACAATTCACCGGACGTTGCCATAGCGCCGTGCCAACATTATATTTGGTCAAATTATAAGCAACCAGGTGTTCGCGTAAACTTTCGGCGCGTGTTGTCAGCCCGATATCCATTACGCTATGCTGAAGGATATGTTCTAAATCAGAAGGCTGTGTTGCATCATAATAAATGCCACGGGTATCCATTGCCCATGAAAGCGGGTGTATCAGGTCTGCGCCCAAGCCTACAGAACGGATGAAACCATCTTCCAATTGTATGATGCTTGGCGGATTGGCGGTTATGGTTACAGCCTCCCTGCGCCAGACAGCCAGCGTGGCATGTTCTGGCCTATCGGCTGGGTTGCGGTTAAAAAACACCTGGCTGCCTTGAAAAAAGCGGCGGACGATTGGTTTTTTGTAGAATGAGAATCCCACGGCATCAACAACCGCAGGGAAACGCTCGCGCATTTTCCGTTGTAAACCCATCCAGGCGATTAATCGTTCGGGTTCGCACCGATGTCCCGTTTCCGGGTCGATATAGCGGGGGTAGCCTATCAGTGCCGCATGTGCCAAATACTCCAGCGCGACCGGATGCCGTCGGTCTGGCGCGGGGAGTGCATCACAAGTTAGCCCCCAGCCGGCATAAAACGGCATACCAAAAGTATGTACCCGCTTACCCCACAAGAGCCCTTCAAAACCTATTTGTGAGGTGACACAATAAACCGCAGTGGCGCGTTCAATTAGCGATACAGGGTGGACATTTTCAGCGATTATCATGATGCGCGGTTCATTGGCGAGTTTAGCCAAGTCAAAATGTCCCTGTTTGCGGCCAATGATGACATCCGGGTGTGTTTTAAGGACTACAGTGCACTTAGGATTTTCGTGCAATGCGGCTGTGAGCATGCGCTGGAAACTTGATTGATCGGCAAGGCCATAGGAAATGGAGGCATCACCTGCGACCTGGTCGGCAACTAAAACATAAGGTTCAAGCAGTTGGGCGGTATATTCACGGGCATGGTTATATTTTGATACCCGTGCAGATCGCCAGGCACAAATCAGTGTTTGGGTGCGGTAGCGCTGGTCAGCTGTCAATGCTTCGGGGATTAGCCTTTCCAGGCGTGAAGGCGCTGACGCATCATAATAAATGCCGATGTCATCCAGCACAATGGATAAGGGTGGCCCGTTACTGCCGATGGCTACCGAACGTAAAAAACCATCTTCCAATCTCAGCAATGCCAATCCGTGGCTTTTGGCAAAGGCTGAGGCCACAGCTGCGCTAGGCTTAAGGCCCCAGGCGATGACCCCGCTACAGGCGCTGGTATCTTTGACATCCCTTTGATGCAGCACGGGCCGTCCAAGCAGCTCAGACAATCCGGGGGTACGGGCAACCGTTTTTGACGTAGCTATTAACGGGGCATCTTTTTCAGGAGGTGCATCGCTTTTCATGGTGGCCGTTATATTCGTAGTAACCTCTCTCATGCGGGCTTATTACAGTGTTTTCAGTTTTCGTGTGTTAGACGTTGCATTGCAACGTTTCTACATTTATGCGTTTACAGCGGTTTCATTCGTCGTTAATAATTTAAGTCTGGTACGGACAAGGCTTAACCGTTCGTGGTGAGCCCTTCGGCTACGCTCAGGAGAGCCTTGTCGAAGGACGGGCGGTTAAGCCGTTCATGGTTCGACAAGGCCTTTAGTCCTGAGCGCAGCCGAAGGATCACCACGAACGGCTTAACCTGTCCCGACTTGAGTGGCTAGCCTTAATGAAGAATGAAAACGCTGTAACTGCCAAGGTTATTTAAACACCCTATCGGTCAACAGACCGTTAAGATATTGTCCATAACCGCTTTTGACCAAAGGTAGCGCCAGTTTTTGCAGTTGCTCGGCATCAATATAACCTTTACGGAAGGCGATTTCTTCAGGGCAGGCTATTTTTAAACCTTGCCGATGTTCAATGGTTTCAATGAAGTTGCTCGCTTCAATCAGGCTTTCATGGGTTCCCGTGTCCAGCCATGCGAAACCGCGCCCCAAGATTTCAACAGAAAGCTGTTGACGTTCCAGGTAAACACGGTTGACATCGGTGATTTCCAATTCGCCACGCGCCGAAGGTTTAAGGTTTTCTGCAATGTTTATGACTTCGTTGTCATAAAAATACAAGCCAGTCACGGCGTAGTTTGATTTAGGCTGTTTTGGCTTTTCTTCCAGCGACGTGGCTCGGCCGTCATCATCAAACGCAACGACACCGTAGCGCTCAGGGTCATTGACATGGTAGGCAAATACCGTAGCGCCATCGGCCCTGGCTACTGCGCGTTCAAGTTGGATGTTCAAATCGTGTCCGTAAAAAATATTATCACCCAGTACCAAAGCGGTAGGATTTTGGCCTACGAATGCCTTGCCGATAATAAAGGCCTGCGCCAGCCCATCCGGGCTGGGTTGTACGGCATACCCGATAGTTATGCCCCAGTCATTACCGTTACCCAGCAGTTGTTCAAAGCGTGGCGTATCCTGCGGTGTGGAAATGATAAGGATGTCCCGAATACCCGCCAGCATCAGCGTAGCCAAGGGGTAATAAATCATCGGTTTGTCATAAATGGGCAGCAATTGTTTGGAGACCACTTTGGTGACTGGATAAAGCCTTGTGCCTGAGCCGCCTGCCAAAATAATGCCGCGCCTGGGAAGGTTTGATGTGCTGCTTGATGATGTAGTCATGAGGGTTCCGTTGGTTTAAGGGATGTTTGGGGGCGTGGCGTTTTATGCAGGCTACAGTGTTTCAGCCAGCATACGGGTAACGCCGTTTTGCCAGCCCGGCATCGTTAAATTGAAAGTATTTTCCAGTTTGGTGGTGTTCATGCGCGAGTTGTGTGGACGCTTTGCCGGTGTAGGGAACGCGCTGGTCGGTACGGGATGAATATCCGAATTGCCGACTTTGAGCGCAAGGCCTGTGCTGCGGGCCTGTTCCAGCACAAAACTGGCATAACTGTGCCATGATGTTTCTCCTGAGGCAACCAGATGATAAATACCGCTCACCTCAGGCTTTTGCCGGGCGGTGCGGATAATATGCGCCGTCACATCAGCCAGCAGTTCAGCGCCCGTCGGTGAGCCGGTTTGGTCGTTAATCACTTTCAGGCTATCGCGTTCCTGCGCCAGCCGCAACATGGTCTTGGCAAAATTATTGCCGCGTGCGGCATACACCCAACTGGTACGCAGAATAATGTGCAGGCAGCCTGATTGTTGTATCAACTGCTCGCCTTCCAGCTTGGTTGCGCCGTATATGCCCAGCGGGCCGGTCGCGTCGGTTTCCAGCCAAGGTTGGGTTCCACTGCCATCAAACACATAATCGGTGGAATAATGGATTAGCCACGCGCCAAGACGGTGCGCCGCCCCAGCCATTACCCCGCAAGCCAAGGCATTGATTGTGCGGGCAAGCTCCGGTTCGCTTTCGGCCTTGTCTACGGCAGTGTGGGCTGCGGCATTGACAATCACGTCTGGCTTAATCTGGTTTATCGTGTCAGCCAGGCCTTCAAGATTCGTCAGGTCACCGCAAAGCCCGCCACTAGCGTGTTTGTCCAGCGCAATAAGTTCGCCTAACGGCGCCAGGGCGCGTTGCAATTCCCAACCGACCTGACCGTTTTTACCGAACAGCAGGATTTTCATCAGTTGCGCCCCGTATAATTTTTTTCTACCCAGTCGCGATAAGCGCCGGATTGGACATTGGCTATCCAGTCCGCATTATCCAGATACCATTGGATAGTTTTGTTTATGCCGGTGGCGAAGGTTTCAGCGGGTTTCCAGCCCAGTTCCTGTTCAATCTTGCCCGCATCTATCGCATAACGGCGGTCATGACCGGGGCGGTCGGTGACGAAAGTGATTTGTTCGCGGTACGGTTTGCCATCAGCGCGTGGACGGGCTTCGTCCAGCAAGGCGCAGACGGTATGCACGATGTCAAGATTTGCCATTTCATTCCAGCCGCCGATATTGTAGGTTTCACCAATACGGCCTGCAGCGAGGATGCGGCGGATACCCGTGCAATGGTCGCCGACATAGAGCCAGTCACGGATTTGCTGACCATCGCCGTAAACTGGCAAGGCTTTGTCAGCCAGTGCATTGGCAATCAGTAAAGGAATGAGTTTTTCTGGGAATTGATACGGGCCGTAATTGTTGGAGCAATTGGTCGTCAATACCGGCAGCCCGTAAGTATGGTGATAAGCCCGCACCAGATGGTCGCTGGCCGCCTTGCTGGCAGAATAAGGGCTGTTGGGTTCGTAGCGGTTGTCTTCCCTGAAGGCGGGATCGTCTTTTTTCAGTGAGCCATAAACTTCATCGGTAGAAACATGCAGGAAACGGAATGCGTTTTTATCATCTGCTGATAGCGTGTTCCAATAGCCACGGGCCGCTTCCAACAAACGGAACGTGCCGACAATATTGGTTTGGATAAAGTCTTCCGGCGCATGTATGGAACGGTCGACATGGGATTCGGCTGCAAAATTAACAATCGCACAAGGCTGGTGTTTTTCCAGCAATCCAACAAGTAACGCGCAGTCGCCGATGCTGCCTTTGACAAAAATATGGCGTCCATTGTTTTGCAGCGAAGCAAGGTTTTCCATATTGCCCGCATAAGTGAGGCAATCAAGGTTAATCACCGGCGCATCAGATTCTGCCAGCCAGTCGATCACGAAATTGGCGCCAATGAAACCGGCGCCGCCGGTAACGAGTATAGGTTTGTTCATGGTTGGGCTGCGATTAGATTAATAAAGGGGGAAGATTTTCTTTTGAAAAATCGGCGAGCCTCATGCCTTGGGCATCTTTTGCAGAGAGTTCAGGCGCATCGGTAGGCCATGGAATATTGAGGTTGGGATCATTCCATAACACACAGCCTTCAGACTGCGGGTTGTAAATATCGGTGCATTTATAAGCGAACAGCGCCGTATCGGAGGTCACACAAAAGCCATGTGCAAAACCTGCGGGAATAAAAAATTGTTTCTTATTTTCGGCAGATAGCATGATGCTGGCCCATTGCCCGAAAGTGGGCGAACCGACACGGATATCGACGGCGACATCGAACACTTCCCCGAGCAATACATAAACGAGTTTGCCTTGAGGGTTTATTTTCTGGAAATGCAGGCCGCGCAACACGCCTTTTCTGGAAAAAGAGACATTATCCTGAACAAACGCGTCTTGTGTCACGCTTTGCGCATAACGGGCCTGGTTCCATGTTTCCAGAAAAAAGCCGCGTTCGTCGCCAAACACTTTGGGTTCGATAATCAATACCCCTGGAAGGTCAGTTTTATGAATTTGCATGGCTTTTCCTTATGGTTATAAATTTTTCGTTGTGCATTTGGTAGTGGGTTAAACCTGTATTTTTCCTACATTTGGATTTCACTGCCTAGAGTTCGGAGTCCAAGGCATGACTTGGATGTGTAAAAACATCCAAAACGTGTTTTGGACTCCTAAACAACTGATTTAACCCACTACCGTGCATTTAGGGTGTGCCCATCAATTAAAAAGCACCCTGGCCCCCAGCGCCATCTGGTAAATCATCGTGGAGACTTCCTTGAACAACTGGCGGTACTTGGCATCGACCTTGGGCAGCACCATGATCTCATCACCCGGGCGGATGGCGGTGCTGGCTTCAAACCAGCCGTGGGCTTCGGTGTCCTCAAAGCTGCCA
>JAUYEP010000411.1 GCA_030689765.1 Methylovulum sp. | reverse complement strand
CTTGCAGATAATTGCTATATTTTTAGGTTGTTCTATCACGAAATCTGGCTTGAAACAGCAGTTATCTGTATGAAATAACGTGATTATTTATTTAACACTATGATTTTTAATAAATAAACTTGTGTAGATACTTATGCCCTGACCGTTGGATCATACCGAAAATTGGCGGCTTTTCACTCGAAAGGATACCGCGCCCGCGTGCGCCTTTGGTTGCGTAACATTAGGCTTCGCTAACAAGCTGTTTGATTGTGATGATTGATGCCTCCATCTGCTCATTTTATCAAAAGACCCTGAAACCCATATAGCGCCATGTGTTTATACCCTAAAGGGCATAGATAACTCAGGTGCGACCAATCATGCACGCATAAGGCGCACTGGCTACAATGCTTGACGATACCTTCAGCACTGCTGCACTCAGGTTTTTTTTGTAGAACCGCCAAGCGGCTTGAGTGCTGACGCAACTGCTGATTTTATCCGGCAATGCTTTCAGCCCGGCATTCAGGCGTTCGTTTGAATCCATGTGCTCAAGTACCAATTGCTGATAGCGTCCGATAAGGTACGGGTCTATACCCATCAGCGTTTATTAAATCGTTCTGCATCATGCCATTTTCTTAGGGGGACTTGGTAGATACTTATGCAGTTTGAGCCGACATTTCATTACGTGGACACCCGTCTTCCCAAGCCACCGCATTGTCACGGGGTGGCTAGCGAGAAGCATCCCCCGCCTAGTAGCAACAGCGTAGGCCTTGTGCGTGCCGTAAGCGCCATAGTTATCAATTTGTCCAACCGCCTTCGGCCTGTCCTATAAGCCCTGCAAAGAACTCGCAATCAATCCATTCTTCGGTCGTGACCTCTACTCACTCACAAGGAAGCCTTGGCGTCTGCACCCAGATACACTTTCGATACAGAGGCTACGCTTACTGGCATCTTGCTTGTGACTTTCCACTCGCCCTCACCATAGATTTTCAATTCCGTCGAATCCGGCCACAGTATGAATGGAATGGAGCCAAGATGTTCCCAGCGCGGGATCTTCACCTGCAAGTTCTTGACACGCCTTGCCATGTGCGGGTAATCCGATGCGTCAAACTCTGACCCCATCAACTCTATTAATGATCGGGCAAAGCCTTCAAGCATAATTAAATCGAAATGGAATGGAATGGAATGTTTTAACGACTTATCAAGTTCTTTTGCAAAATATAAAACTTGATGCTCGAGCATTACTAAAAAAATGCTTCGGGGATAATCACAATATCTCCAGGTAATATTTTTACATTTGCCCTAAGATTGCCTTTGTTAATCAAATCATTAATTTTAATGCCAAATTGTTGATTTTTACCCTTGATATTACGGACAATACTGGCCCTATTACCGTCAGCATATTGTCCCAATCCACCAACCTGAATCATCAAATCAAGCAATGTCATATCTTTCTTATACGGAAACGCCTTAGCAGAAAATCCAGCGCCAGCGCCTCCACCCATACCTCCACCCATACCTCCACCAGAGCTTCCACCACCGCTCAACTGACCAACAATTCTAACCTGCTGATTAAAAACACCTTGAAATCCAGCCACCATGATAACAACTTGTGGATCCCTGACATATTTCTCCAGATGTTTCTCCATCACCCTAGCTAATTCAGATGGTGTTTTCCCGCTCGCTAATAGGTCTTCAGCTAACGGAATAGTAATCTTCCCATCCGGCCGAACGATTGCGGTTGTCGAGATATCAGGATTTCCCCACACGAAGATCTGCACTTGATCGCCAGGACCAATAATGTAAGTATAGTCTGAAGGGACTGCTATATCTTCGCTCAACGGTGGATATCCGCATCCTGGTATGAGCAAAATAAGCAAAGGAAATGCTAATTTTATTTTCTTTAAAAACTTCACTACATTCACCTCAAGCGTTTGAACATTATTCCAACCAACACAACTATTGTAGCTTCTGTTGCATTAAAGTAACTTGCAATAAATATGATACCCAACTGAACAATTGCAATCTTGTAGGCCTGATTAGAGATAGCATAACCCGACGCATCAACCACAAATAGTAGCTTGCTACGATTGATCTAAAACGAGGCAGATTATATTTCGAGTTACCTAAAGTCTCCAAAGATTAATTCCTTTCGGAACCGTACTCCCTGTCCAGATTAGCTTTAACTTCAAGAATTGTATCCGTCTTATTTTCCAACAAACCCGCTATATACGACCAATCTTTTTCCATAAAGTATCGATGAGGCACTACAAGCAAAACAGCCGGCTGCGATTCATCCACCGGTAATTCAATATCATATTCTTCTTTTATTTCATAAACATCAGCCATTGGTCCAGGGCAATCGCGCTATTAAGCCACCTTTCCGAAAAGCAATTGCGCACGATAAGCGACCACTCAAACAAGCATGGAGCCTGCATCGGCGTAAGCTATCTTTGCCTTGTACATTGTTGTTCAACAAATTCAATGCTGCGCGTCTGGCCACCGCTATTTCCGGCGAATGATTTTTCCTGGTTCGATTGCGGTCTTCCACGAACTGCACATCCAGCACTGCCGGTTTTCGATGAGCCAGTGTTGTCGCACTGACTGGACAAAGCGATCCAGACCGTCGAACGGACACAGATAACAGCGGTTTTCCACGGAAGTTTTGTCTCCGACAATCCGTGTTGATTCTACCCTGCCGACAACCGCCCCGCTGCCACCTCCGTGTCCAGCCACAGACTAACGTTTTCGCACAGGTTTTTGTGATTGTCCTTTAGCGCTAAAACATAATCGGCCTTGGCATCAATGATCGTTTCGGCAATATTTTTTTACCCACAGGGCACAAGTGACAGCCCATGGCGCCAATCGACACCACGGCTCCCTCAATGTCCAATATCGACAACAAATCGGGAATGGCGGTAATTTCGTTGGTTTTATCCCCCCCTGCCTGCTGTGCCAACACCCAGCGTGCTTTGGCCGCATAAGCACTGACCAAATGCATCGCTTTGTCGTCGGCACGGCTGCCACGTAGTGTCTTGCCATCCATGCAAACTTGCCCGCCTGACAGACTGGGCAAGGCGACTTGAACCCGAAGCATAAACGCCTTCCAAAAAGCGTCAGGATCAATCCGTCCCAACACGTCGCTTGACGTGTTGGGCAGGATGCCACTGGACATGTCCAGAAAGCCCCGTAGCCAATCCTTCTTTAACTTTGGCGAATTTTCCCATCCCTACCCAGTCCTCAATACTGCTCGCGACAGCACACAATACGATCATTTGGATGTCATTGAGCTTGTGTAATTGTTTTTCGGTAGTGGTTGAAACTGAACTGTTTATTGTAAAAATGGCATGATGACAGAGACCATCACCTGCTTCCGCAGCGGGTGCAAAGGGTGGCTTCTGTTATCATGCCATTAGTTTACACCAAACAGTCAGAACCCAACCACTACCAACAAGATTAATGTTTTTTGATTTGATGACTGTTTAAGCCATGCAGACAAGATCCAGGAAGATTACAAACTGGCTAAACATGCCGATTTTTTTGTGTCTGAAATACCGGCAGGTGTTGCGGTTTAATTATGATGATTTATTTTCAACTGCAACGTGAATACAACGTAGAGGTATATTCGTCAATAAAAAAGCACTTGGTAGTAATCTAACTTATTGATTTTTATGGTGTCGATAGGTGGGCTTGAACCACAGGCCTCAGGGTCATGGCTATCGCTGCGAGACAGGAGTCGAGTAGTCCCCAGAAGCGATAGGGCTGGGCGTTTTCACGAAGCGTTGTTTGCGTAGTGAAAATGCAAAGCATCCCGAAATCGCGTCGAGTCATTGGGATGATGTGAGCCACCCCTCGTTGGGTGGCGAACGAGAGACTCAGGACGGCTGGGGCGCCGCAGGCATTAGCGGTCGCGTGATTTTTGCCGC
>JAUYEP010000410.1 GCA_030689765.1 Methylovulum sp. | reverse complement strand
CTTGCAGATAATTGCTATATTTTTAGGTTTTTCTATCACAAAATCTGGCTTGAAACAGCAGTTATCTGTATGAAATAACGTGATTATTTATTTAACACTATGATTTTTAATAAATAAACTTGTGTAGATACTTATGCTTGGTAAAGGGGGGCTAAACGTACCTGGAGCATCAGGTCATGCTATTGCGGCAACGGTGTAAATCCACAAGTTATTTCCGTTGTAAACGAAGGGAGTTAAGGACAACGGAAATGGAACTGAATGCCATCGCCGCCGATGCGATCATCGGATTGAGTTTGCCCAGGGCCGCAACAGGAATAGCCACGGTATTATAAGCTAAAGCCCAAAACAGGTTTTGCTTGATCACGCGAAGAGTCGCACCGCTCAATTCCATGACATCGGCGACTTTGCTGATGTCGCCGCTGACCAGCGTAAGGTCAGCCGTTTCGATAGCGACATCGGTGCCGGTGCCGATGGCAAAGCTGACATCCGCGGCGGCTATGGCCGGTGCGTCGTTGATGCCGTCGCCGATCATGCCGACTATAGCGCCCCGGCTTTGCAAGTCGCGGATAATGTCCAGTTTTTGTTCCGGCGCGGCATGTGCGATGACGTTGTCAATACCGACCTGCCCCGCAATATATTGCGCCGTTTGTTCGGTATCGCCGGTAACCATCATCGGCTTGACGCCAAGCCGGCGCAGTCGTTCGATGGCTTTTCCGGCGTTGGCCCTGGGCCGGTCGGCGATACCGAACAATGCGGCCGCGTTGCCGTCCACGCCGACATAAACCGGGGTTTTGCCTTGCCAGGACAGGGTTAATGCCTGTTGCACGAAGGCATTCAAATCAATTCCCGATGCTTCAAGCCAGCGGCGGTTGCCGATCAGCACGTCGCTGTCCTCTACGCGGGCACGTATGCCGTGGCCGGGGATATTGGCGAACTCGTCGGCCTTGCCGGGGCTGATATGACGATCCTGCGCGAAGGCTACTATCGCTCTCGCGAGAAAATGTTCCGAGCCGGTTTCTGCGCCTGCAATCAGTGTTAACAGGCGTTCCTCATTTTCTTCCGCAGACGCAATAAAATCGGTAACTCGAGGTTTGCCCTCGGTGATCGTTCCGGTTTTATCGAACACGATGGTCGTCATTCTTGAGGCCATTTCCAGGCTTTCGCCATTACGGATATAAACGCCGCGCCGTGCGGACTGGCCTGTACCGACCATGATCGCCATCGGTGTCGCAAGACCCAGCGAACAGGGGCAGGCAATCAGCAATACCGCGACGGCATTGCTGAAAGCGGTTCGAAAACCCGCGCCGGCCGCCAGCCATGCCAGAAAAGTCAAGGACGATACCGTTATTACGGAAGGCACGAAGACAGCGGAAATGCGGTCCACCGTTTTCTGGATGGGTAGTTTGGAAGATTGGGCCTGGTCTACCATGTGGATGATATTGGCCAGCACCGTGTCAGTTCCGACAGCGCTGACCTGCATCTTGAAAACACCGTTACCATTGATGCAGCCGCCTACGACGCGATTCCCAGGTTCCTTGACAACCGGCAGGCTTTCGCCGGTAACCATCGCTTCGTCAACGGTGGTGATGCCGTCAATGACGATGCCGTCAGTTGGAATTTTTTCACCAGGACGCACCAGCAATACATCGCCGATCTGAAGCAGTTCGACACTGACCATCACTTCGGTGTCGTCTTGCAGGACTGTCGCGTGTTGCGGCTGCAAATCGACCAGTGTGCGGATCGCGTCATGGGCTTTGCCTTTAGCCTTTTCTTCCAGATAGCGGCCCAGCAATACGAAGCTGATTATCCCCGTTGCGGAATCGAAGTACAGGCCGGGTCGCCCCGCCAACAGGGAAACCACGCTGTAGCTATAGGATGAACCGACGCCCAACGCAATCAGGCTATCCATATTGGTCATGCGTTGCCGGGCGAGTTTTGCGGCTTTAACAAAGAAAGGCCGCCCGGCCCACAGTACGATAGGCGTGGCGAGCAAATGCTGTGCCCAATGCCAAAACCTCGAGGAGGGGGCCGCCATGCCGATCATCATGACCGGCAGGCTCAGGGCGCCAGCCAGCAGCGCACGCCGACGAGCTTCGGACAAACGTTGTTTTTCACGCTCAATCACCAGCTTGCGTTGTGCTAATGTATCGAAAGTCTGCGCCTGATAGCCTATTTTATCGATCAAGGCATACAGGTCTTCCTTATTGATTCGCCCCGTTACGGTAGCGGTTTCCGTTGCGAAATTGACATGTGCGGAAGCAATGCGCGGATCCCGCTTTAACAGCATTTCGATTAACAATGCGCAGGATACGCAGGTCATGCCGTCAATAGCGATGGTGAATTCCAGTTCGGACAGGCAAGTCTGGCCGGTGAAGGTTAATGGCTTATGGCTTATGGTTGATAGCCGTCGGCTTTCTTTGGCCCAGATTGCCCAGCAAGATGTCGAGAAATTTGAGCAAATCCGCTTTCGACAGCGTTTGCGGATCAAAGTGGATGACGATTGAGCCAATATCGGCAACCGTCCTGACATGCTCTATTCCAGGACGCTTGCGTAACAGGATTTCCAGAATATAAGCCCGCTCGGCATCCTTGAGCAACACCTTCGAGATGACGCGAATCCGTCGTTTCAGCGCGTGGATAACTTTGCCGTGGGTCAGATTGTCGATGTTGGAAACGGTGTGATGAGTGCCCATGATCTTAGTATCGGTAATTTTGATTAGACATCCTGTCGCCCAGTTGCGCAAAGCTTGTTGGAGATAGGTGGCTACCTTGATAATAAGGAGGTGGAAGCCCTACTCAAATTTTTCCACATGGACGGAAAACCTATTATTTTTAGCCGTTGATATGACATCCTTTCGGTACTGATGTAAGCAATAGCCAGCCACTACACCCAGTCCGATGCCAAGACCAAGCAATACTAACGGATGTTTGGCGATTGTACTTAACGCACTCGTCTTTGCAACTGAACCCGCCGAGATAGCGGCGCCCGTAGCGATTCCAGTTGCCATATTGGGGCTGATCGGGTGTTTCATGACAGATACCATGTCTTCACACATTTTTTCCATCATTGTTGCAACCGCAGTATCGGCGGCTGCCTTTTCAATATCCATAGTGGCCATCGTTTATTTCTCTCTGCAATAGGCAAAAAAGATAGGAGCCTCCCTACCGGATGTTTTAATTCGAATCGTGCGGTTCTTCTGGAACTTCCAGGCTTTCAGTCAGCATCTCCGTGAGATGCTCCTTTTGACGCAATACAAAATCCTTGCTGTGTTCAGCAGTTTTATTGCTGACTGAGATAATCTCCCTGCGGTATTTATGCACAAAATAGCCGGTAGCAAGACCTAGACCGAACATAAAGAGTGGATTTTTAGCCAATGTGCCGATGGCTCCTCTAGCGACGTGGACAATTGTTGATACGGCGACTCCGGTAGCAACGCCTTTTGCAATATTGTCAAATTTTGGCGTTTCGTCCATTAGTTCACCTTGCACTTGCGCCATATTGTCAGTATTGATTTCATCAGATTCGTTTTTCATAATATACTTAAATGGTTATATAGTTTTTAGACATTTTTAAGCATTTTTAAGCGTTAAGTCAATTAAAATACTTGGAATTGGCTGGAAATGGTACGTGGCAGGCTGTAATCCTTCAATTATTGCGCAATTTTTGTGCCATATTAATAATTTATTGATTTTAATAGTATTAAATGTTTTTCTGGCCTATTTTTTCTCATGACTGCGGCAAATAACCTGGCAAAGTGTGTGATATCACATACTTTTTCAAAATCGGTTTTTTATGTCTGCGACTGAATCCCATCCGAATTAGACAAGGCTCAATGATGGGTCGTGGGTTAAACCTGTGTTTTTCCTACACACGATTTCACTGCCTATAGTTCGGAGTCCAAGGCATGACTTGGATTACACAAAACGTCCAAAACGTGTTTTGGACTCCTA
>JAUYEP010000409.1 GCA_030689765.1 Methylovulum sp. | reverse complement strand
GCGACACTTGGCATTTGGCGAACCGCTTTATACGTAAACTGCTTGCCCATACGATGGGCTGCTTCTTGGGGAAATTACTGGGCAATCCTACTTTGCTTTTTGAGGCTTTGGTTGAGATTTAAAAGTTGAGCATCGCGTAACGTTAATGATTTGATATATTATTTATTTACGGGATTCGTCCAGGCATCAGTACATTCAAGGGTTCATTGAGCATTGGGCATTGACAGCCGTCCCCTTTCTACTTTACAGTTATGTTCGCAAAACAATTATGCAATCAACTATAACTAATAAATAACCCTTCGGAGCAAATATCATGGCTAGACCATTAATTCAAATGGCATTGGATTCTTTAGATTTCGACGCAACTATTGCACTTGCAGAGCAAGTAGCTCCACATGTTGATATTTTTGAAATCGGAACCCCATGTATCAAACACAACGGTGTCAACCTGGTTAAAGCACTGAGAGCAAAATTCCCAGACAAACTGCTTTTGGTTGACCTTAAAACTATGGATGCAGGTGAATACGAAGCAACTCCTTTCTATGCGGCTGGTGCTGATATTTGTACCGTTCTAGGCGTATCAGGCCTTGCAACTTGCATGGGCGTTATCAAAGCAGCCAACGCGCATGGTGCAGAAGCCCAAATCGACTTGATCAATGTTGATGACAAAGTGGCTTGCGCACGTGCAACTGCTGAAGCAGGCGCCCACATCATGGGTATCCATACCGGTCTTGACGCACAAGCTGCAGGCCATACCCCTTTCTCTGATTTGAACGATATTGCAAGATTAGGTTTGAACGTAAGAATTTCAGTTGCTGGCGGCATTAAAGCATCTACAGTTCAAGACGTTGTTAAAGCTGGCGCAAACATTATCGTTGTCGGTGCGGCAATCTATGGTGCCCCATCACCTGCCGAAGCTGCTCGTGAGATTCGCGAACTGGTTGATGCCACAGAGGTTTAATAAATGCATCAGCAACTTGTCGTAGAAAAAATATCTGGCATTCTTGAAGCCACAGATAATACTTACGATGTAAAGCTTACTCAAATGCTAGACAGTGCCAGGCGTATCTTTATCGCAGGCGCTGGGCGGTCAAAGCTTGTTGGTAATTTCTTTGCTATGCGGTTGGTGCATGGCGGTTATGATGTAAGTGTTGTTGGTGAGATTGTTACGCCTAGCATCAAAAGTGGTGACTTATTGGTTATTATTTCCGGTTCTGGGGAAACTGAACAACTGGTAGCATTTACTAAAAATGCTAAAAAAGTGGGTGCCAACATCGTGTTAATCTCTGCTAAAGCGGAGTCAACCATTGGCGATTTAGCTGATGCAGTATTCCAAATTGGTCGTTCTGAGCAATATGGAAAGGTGCATGGAATGCCAATGGGCACAGTTTTTGAGTTGTCTACATTACTGTTTTTGGAAGCGACTATATCTCATATTATTCATGAGAAAGGTATTCCTGAAGAAGTAATGAGAGAACGGCACGCCAATTTAGAGTGATGCCTAAGGAACGAGTGGAGCTAACCGCTCGTTCCTTTTTTTGTTAAACCATAAAAAGAATATTTTGTGACAACTTACTTCAGATAATAAAAGTCACTCACATGATAAAAGTTACCACACCTAATTTACAAAATACCATATAAAGGAGAACTATATGACTTCGCGCCGAGTATTAGCGAACGCCATACGAGCGTTGAGCATGGATGCCGTACAAAAAGCAAACTCTGGACATCCAGGCGCGCCTATGGGTATGGCGGACATCGCTGAGGTTCTGTGGAACGAGTATTTGTCCCACAATCCAACCAATCCAAAATGGTCAAACCGTGACCGTTTCGTTCTTTCCAACGGTCACGGCTCAATGTTGATATATTCATTGTTGCATCTGACTGGTTATGATTTGCCAATCGAAGAGTTAAAAAACTTTCGTCAACTTCATTCAAAAACACCTGGTCATCCTGAATATGGCTATGCGCCCGGTATTGAAACAACTACTGGCCCATTAGGTCAAGGCATTACTAATGCTGTGGGCATGGCTATTGCCGAAAAAGCATTGGCTGCACATTTTAATAAAGAGGGTCACAAAATCGTTAATCACCACACTTATGCCTTTATGGGTGATGGTTGCTTAATGGAAGGTATTTCTCACGAAGCCTGCTCATTAGCAGGTACCTTGGGATTAGGTAACTTAATTGCCTTCTGGGATGATAATGGCATTTCGATTGACGGGCATGTAGAGGGTTGGTTTACTGATAATACCCCGATGCGTTTTGAATCTTACGGGTGGCATGTCATTGCTGATGTCGATGGGCATG
>JAUYEP010000148.1 GCA_030689765.1 Methylovulum sp. | reverse complement strand
TGATAACCACGAAGGACACGAAGAGCACGAAGTTTTAATATATTGATATAACTGATTATTTTCTTCGTGTCCTTCGTGATCTTCGTGGTGAATAATGTATATTCACGAATACTTTCACAGTCTCTCCAGCTTGGGAACGAGCGTAAATCGTTCCCAAGCTCCAGCGTTGCGTGGGAACTGAAAATATATGTAGAGACGTAGCACCGCTACGTCTGCACCGCCACGTCTACGGATTACGCGCGGCATACCGACAAAGACGTTGCGGTGCAACGTCTCTACAAAGAAACCATAAATAACCTATGCCTTCAAAAATTTACCAAGATTGCCGTTTCTGGTGCCTAAGTCTGGCCCTTATCGCCATGCTGGTGCTGTTCGCGCGTCCTGAGCAAATACAGCCGCACCCTATCTACAATTACACGTTCATCATCGACATCACCCGCAGCATGAACGCTGTCGATTATAAACAAGGCGACCAGGCTGTCAGCCGTTTGCAGTATGTCAAACAAACATTACGCGGTTTGTTGGCAAAACTGCCATGCCAATCCAAAGTCGGTTTGGGCCTGTTCACCGAACGGCGTTCGGCCTTGTTATTTGAGCCGATAGAAGTCTGCCAAGGCTATAACGACATCGATACGGCTTTGGCAAAAGTCGATTGGCGCATGGCTTGGGCCGCCGACAGCCGTATCGCCGGTGGTTTACTGAACACGCTGGAAATGCTACAAAAACTCGACACTCACCCCGTCTTTATCACCGACGGGCAGGAAGCCCCGCCCGTCAACCTGCGTTACCGCAGCGATTTTTCTGCCGTCAAAGGCAAGTTGAAAGGCATGATTATCGGCGCGGGCGGCTTGCAAGCCGTAGCCATTCCAAAATTCAACAACAAAGGCGAGCCGGACGGGGTTTATGGCCCCAATGACGTGCCGCACCGCTCGACATTCGGCGAATCGGATTTAAATCCTGAAAAAATCCAGGGCTACAACGCCCGTAACGCACCGTTCGGCAGTGCAGCGGCGGTTGGCGCTGAACATTTGTCGGCTTTACAGGAAAGCTACTTGCAGGCACTCAGCGCGGAGGCAGGTTTGCATTATCAGCGTTTAACGACAGTGGACGGATTGGCTAAGGCCTTGCAAATCCAGGATTTTGCCGTGCAGAAAGATATTGCCGTTGATGTCCGCTGGCAAGCGGCAATGGTGGCGTTGGGTTTATGTGTATTGGTTTATATGCGGCTTGTGCGTAGTCAATGGCGCGGTGTCCGAAAAACGGGATCAATGATTGCTTTGCAAATACTTGGACGCTAAAAAACGTCATCGTCCGACTACAGTTTTGCGCTGTTTTGGAGTACCCGCATACCCTCTGGGGCATAAAGGGCATAAATAAAAAAGCTTTAGCTTTTTTAGGCAGAAGCTGCGGATTAACAGCCAACCGCTAAAGCGTTTGTACTCCGGTTTTTAGCGCGTAAAAGCGTCCAACTATTAGCTCAGTCATACCAAAACAGGCGTCCAAGTATTTGCAAAGCAATCAGATCAATACGGAAATACACGAGATAAAGGCATCCCAAAACTCGCCAAATCAACATGCCAACATCATCTATTCAAGGGAGCCAGTAGGTAGATGGTTTCGTGGCAAACAGTTCACTTAATTTTAAAAAGTTATAAAAATTTAGTGTGGTTTTTTCAGTGTCAAACGTCTTACTTCATGAAGGGAAAAAATTTTAATGTTTTAAATATCATAATTATGAATCGGGTTGCCTCGTGAACACACTAGAACATCACATCATGACAGTTCCTAAATGCCGTCCGCAGAAAAAAAAGCACTCGCTTAATGAAGCAAGCAAGCCTAAATTTCCAGCGGCAGGGTACTTTCAAGTCCATTTCCAGCATATAGAGTCGCAGCTAGACCTTACCAACCGGAATCTGGATGCGTTACAACAACAAATCCTGCAATTGCAGGCATGTCTTGGTAATACTCGTACTGAGTTTGAGCTGTCCCAAACTGAAAAATGAAGGTATTTTTTGTTAAAGCAACTCAAGCTGAACCTATCCGTTTACCTTTCGTTAATATGGTTATGACGGACAATTGGCGACGCCCACTGGCGGTTGTGATTGCAGCGGCATTGACCACGTTATTGCATGGCTTGTTATTAATCTGGTATCTGAATCGTCCAGCCCCGCCAGCATTTACCCAAGCAATGGCTTTGCCGATGATTGATATTGCCTTGGCAGCACCGAATGTGGGCGCACCAGTCAAGGCATTTGCACCGCCCCTGCCGCCTAAACCTGTCATCAAACCACCGGAAAAAAAAACCAGGCCTAAGGTAAAACCCAAACCCAAACCAAAACCCAAAGCAAAGAGCGAAATCAAAAAACCAGTTGTAAAACCGGAAAATAAACCGGCGGAATCCGTACAACCAACAACTTCCGCCAGTCAGCCAACTTCTATTGCGCCTGTGGCAACGGCGCCGACTGCCAATAATATACAAAGCAGCCCGATGGCTAGAGATGTGCCCGCCAATGCCAATGCGAATTATCTGAATAATCCCAAACCTGATTATCCGCACTTGGCACGTCAACGGCATTGGGAGGGCAAGGTAATTTTGAGGGTTTATGTCACGGCAGATGGGCGTTGCGGTAATTTATCGGTCTATCGGAGCAGCGGTCACGAAGCGCTTGACGAGTCGGCAATGACCGCAGTCAG
>JAUYEP010000395.1 GCA_030689765.1 Methylovulum sp. | reverse complement strand
ATCGCTTCTGGGGACTACTCGACTCCTGTCTCGCAGCGGATGTATTTCCCCCTTTTTCAGATTCATTTATCTATTTGGAATATACCTTGGATGATAAGCGCTTCTGCTAGAATGATCGTTATTTAGCTGGGGGGAACGATGAATAAACAGATTCAAACTGAATTGGAAGCGGCGGTGTTCAGGCGCTTGGTCAGCCATTTGCAACAACATACCGAAGTCCAGAATATCGATATAATGATATTGGCGGATTTTTGCCGGAATTGTTTGGCGAAATGGGTTGTTGTGGCTGCAACCGAACAGGGCATTGGAATGGATTATGAAAAGGCCAGGGAGCTTGTCTATGGTATGCCTTACAGCGAGTGGAAGGATAAATTTCAGATTGAAGCGACTGCCGGGCAGTTAGCTGCTTATGCGCGTAAACAGGACATGAAGGAGGGCAACTGATGATCCTTATTGCCTAAACCAGTCCGGTGGCCTTTATTGACAACCTTCCTGTGAGCTGATATTTTTCATGGCTGGCACTCCCTTTACTTGAGTGCTGATTTTGTCTTTGTAGGGGTGAGGGTGGGCCATAATACTCAACAGTTAAATGAACGTTCGCTACAGTTATTGAAAACACTGGTCGAACGTTATATCAGCGATGGTCAGCCGGTAGGTTCGCGTAGCTTATCAAAAGGTTCGGATTTGAAACTGAGTCCGGCAACTATCCGTAATGTGATGGCGGATCTGGAAGAACTGGGCTTGGTGCATTCGCCGCATACTTCGGCGGGACGAGTGCCTACCGTCAGCGGTTACCGCTTGTTTGTCGATAGCTTGCTGACAGTCAAGCCCTTAAACTCAGAGGAACTGGCACGGCTGCATCAAGGTTTATCGGCCCAGCAAGATGCCGGTGATGCGGTTGGCGTTGCCTCAAAATTGCTTGCTGATTTAACGCAGATGGCCGGGGTTGTGACCTTGCCCCGGCGGGAAATTGTTTGCTTGCGGCATATTGAATTTCTTCAGCTATCGCATGGCCGCGTTTTGGTTATATTTGTCACCAACGAACAGGAAGTCCATAACAAAATCATCCACACAGCAAGAGCATTCAGTGCCGCAGAATTACAGCAGGCGGCTAACTACCTTAATTCTATTTATTGTGGACGCAGTATCGATTCGATTAGGGATGCCGTTTTAAAAGAACTGCAGGATGATCAGGCCCATATCAATCAGGGCATGTTGGATGCGATAAGAATGGCCCAACTGGCTTTCACGCAAGACCAGAAAAAAGACGGTTATGTGCTGACAGGCGAAACCAATTTAATGGAGTTTTCTGAGCTGGCAGACCGGGACCGCTTGAAAACGCTATTTGAGGCTTTTAGCCAGAAGCAGGGTGTCATCCATTTGCTGGATCAGTGCATGAAAGCGGATGGCGTACAGATTTTTATTGGCGAAGAATCCGGTTATCAGGCATTTGATCATTGCAGTCTGGTGACATCTTCCTATTCGGTCAGCGATGAAGTGGTCGGTGTGCTTGGTGTTATCGGCCCTACGCGCATGGCTTATGAAAAAATCATCCCGTTTGTCGACATCACGGCAAAATTATTGGGCGCAGCCTTGAATCCAAAATCTACACCCCCATTCTAGGGGACTTAACTAACTTCTAAGGTATAGAGTAATGAGCACTGAGCAGGAAACAGCTGAAGCACAGGTTGAAAGCGAACCCGTCGAAACAGTTAATAATGAAGAAGGGCAGGCACACACCGAAGTAGGTGAACATGAGTACACGCTTGATGAATTGAAGCAGGAATTGCTGGAAGCCAAGCAAAAAGCGCAGGAAAACTGGGATAAGGCCTTGCGTACCCATGCGGAAATGGAAAACCTGAAAAAACGGACCCAAAAAGATTTAGAAGATGCGCATAAATATGCTTTAACAAGCTTTGCCAAGGAATTGTTGCCGGTTATGGACAGCTTGGTGTTGGGGTTGCAAGCAGCGGCAGGGGATAGCGCAGAAGTAAAAAAATTCAGGGAAGGTAGTGAACTGACGATTAAGCAATTTGAGTCTGCTTTTGCAAAATTCAACATTGTTGCCCTTGATCCATTAGGGCAGCCGTTTAATGCCGAACATCACCAAGCGATGGTTATGCAGGCGATTGAAGGCGTAGAACCTAACACCGTGGCCAACGTGTTTCAAAAGGGTTACCTGCTGAATGGGCGCTTGCTGCGTCCTGCGATGGTTGTTGTTGCGAAAGCGCATATTGACACCCAGGCTTGAAACCATAAGCTTGAAATCAAAAAAAACGGCCTTATATCGGGTCACAACGTTTACATTTTTTAATTGTCAAGTCTGGAGAATTCAATGGCTAAAATAATTGGGATAGATTTAGGAACTACAAACTCGTGTGTTGCTGTGCTCGAAAATGGTGTGGCGAGAGTGATTGAAAACAGTGAAGGTGCGCGTACTACGCCTTCTATTATTGCGTTCAGCAGTGATGATGAAGTATTGGTGGGCCAGTCTGCAAAACGTCAGGCGGTCACCAACCCCAAGAATACCTTATTTGCTATCAAGCGTTTGATTGGTCGCCGCTTTAAAGATGATGTCGTGCAAAAAGACATCAAAATGGTGCCTTATAAAATTGTTGAAGCAGAAAATGGCGATGCGTGGGTTGAAGTCCATGGCAAAAAAATGGCGTCTCCCGAGATTTCAGCACGCATTTTGATGAAGCTGAAAAAAGATGCCGAAGCCTATCTGGGTGAAACTGTTACTGAAGCCGTTATTACCGTACCTGCGTATTTCAACGACTCACAACGTCAGGCAACCAAAGATGCAGGGCGTATTGCCGGTTTAGAGGTTAAACGGATTATCAACGAGCCAACCGCATCTGCATTGGCGTTTGGCATGGATAAGCCTAAAGGCGACACCAAAATTGCGGTTTATGATTTAGGTGGCGGTACGTTCGACATTTCCATTATTGAAATTGCCGAAATCGATGGTGAACATCAGTTTGAAGTGTTGTCAACCAATGGTGATACCTTTTTAGGTGGTGAAGATTTTGACTCGCGTGTTATCGAATATCTGGCTAGCGAATTTAAAAAAGAAAGCGGCGTTGATGTGCATAACGACCCATTGGCATTGCAGCGTTTAAAAGAAGCGGCAGAAAAAGCTAAAATTGAATTGTCATCCAGTCAGCAAACCGATGTCAATTTGCCTTATATTACTGCCGATGCGACAGGCCCTAAGCACTTAAACGTTAAACTGACGCGTGCCAAACTCGAATCGTTGGTTGAAGAGTTGATTAACCGCACCAAAGGCCCTTGCGAAATGGCCTTGAAAGATGCTGGGTTATCAGCAAAAGAAATTAATGATGTCATTTTGGTCGGCGGTCAAACCCGTATGCCGAAAGTGCAGGAAATGGTTAAAAGCATCTTCGGTCAGGAACCGCGTAAAGACGTTAATCCTGATGAAGCAGTTGCCTTAGGTGCGGCGATTCAGGCGGGCGTGTTAGGTGGCGAAGTCAAAGATGTTTTATTACTGGACGTTATTCCCTTGTCGCTGGGCATTGAAACGATGGGTGGTGTGTTGACCAAGCTGATTGAGAAAAACACGACGATCCCAACCAATGCGTCGCAGGTTTTCTCTACAGCGGATGATAACCAAACGGCAGTAACCGTGCATGTGTTACAAGGTGAGCGTGAAAAAGCATCGGCGAATAAATCCCTGGGGCGTTTTGATCTGGCGGACATCCCACCTGCACCACGCGGAATCCCGCAAATTGAAGTGGCATTCGATATTGATGCTAACGGTATCCTGAATGTATCGGCTAAAGACAAAGCTACCGGCAAAAAGCAATCAATTGTTATTAAAGCGTCCAGCGGTTTATCGGATGAAGAAGTGCAACGCATGATTAAAGATGCCGAAGCCCATGCGGATGAAGACCGTAAATTGACTGAACTGGTTCATGCACGCAATCATGCGGACAGCATGATCCATGCAACTGAAAAATCGTTGAAGGAATTGGGTGGTCAGGTCGGCGCTGATGAAAAATCCAGCATTGAACAGGCGATCAGCTCACTGAAAGAAGCGGTTAAAGGCGATGATAAGGATGGAATAGAAGCTAAAACTAACGATCTGACTGAACTTTCAGGTAAGTTGGCAGAGCGTGTTTACGCGCAAAAAGGTGCGTCTGAAGAAAGCGGACATGCCCATGCGGGTGGTTCATCAGCCCATGCAGCCGATGACGGTGTGGTCGATGCCGAGTTTGAAGAAGTCAAAGACGACGACAAGAAATAAAAGGCTGTAGGGTTTGTTTTTAAGGACATGCTAGTTTTAGTAAAACCCGATGCCTTACCCCCGTGTAACGGTTAAAACTATTACACGGGGACTTTTAAAGCAAGGGCATATTCAAAAGCCGAAGTACACGAAAGATATAGATTAAGAGGCTTAAGCCTCTTTTTTCGTTTGTAATTTTGAGTAAATCAGTTTATTGGGACATCAGCTATGAACATCAAAGCGCTGTATGAACAAGATTTTCACTCATGGATCCAACACCATATTATCTTATTAAAAGAATCGAAGTTTAGCGACATCGATATTGATAATTTAATTGAGG
>JAUYEP010000375.1 GCA_030689765.1 Methylovulum sp. | reverse complement strand
TGTAATGTGCTTGCCGAGACCATAAGCTTACAGCTTGATCAGCCTTTGGCTTGGGAGCGGTTACAACCGATTCTGGAAAACTTGCTACCTCTTATCCAAGGCAATTGATGCGTTTGAAAGGCATAGTTTATACCCTTAATGAGGGTGAACCTTGCTGTAAAACCCCTCGTTTAAATTCCAAAGGCGTTTTATAGCCTAGTATTGAAGCACGCTAAAATGGTGCAAAATGATGGCATATAGTGCGATTAATGGTTTGGTGAATCTTGGGCGCGATGACGCGTTGCAACGTGTGTTGCAACGCCTGAATGAATTGCCCGATGCTGCCGTGCCGGTTGGTCAACACTGGTTGAGCCGTTTATCCGGTAAAATCGACAAAGCGGAGTTGTGGAGTACAAACAAAACGTTGGGGTTGCCAAGATAACGGCAATTGCGGCAACACATGGTGCAGTAGAGACGTTGCGGTGCAACGTCTCTACAGCGTTTATCGTTCCCACGAGCGTGGGAACGATAAAACGAAACACCAGCCGCCTGCTGCCCGTCACCTGCAATTTTAAAATAATCCAGAAATAGAACGCACTAAACCGTTAGTCAAATCGGTCGCCGCTTCTGTGTAATCCAAATTGACTTTATTAGCGGTGCTAACTATGCGGGTGCGGTATTTCTTTTTGTCGCTGAGTTCAGAAGACGATTGTACGCGTGAGCCGCCTATGCCCTGTTTGGCATCTTGCTTGCTGTCCTGACGCACGATGACACCTTGTTCGGCTTGTTCGGCAATTTCCACATCAGTAATCACCATATAGGTCACATCTTTAACCGCCGCGTTGGCAATAGTTTCAATGGCGGCACCCGCCAAGCCACCCGCCATTGCACCGTAACCAACACCACCCCACCCCGCGCTGGCTGCACCGATGGTGCCACCCAAAGCCGCACCTGCAAGGGCGCCGCCAAAACCCGAACTTAAAGCCGCTTGTGCTGCCGTTGGGCTGGCTTTATCCACGCTCAACACATTGGCGCGCAACCAATAATGGGCTATTTTTGGGTTGGTGGTGATGGTATAACCCTTGGCTTGTAACGCGCGTTGCACCGGCGCCGCGATGTCAAAATTGGTTTTATCTGAAGTATTGCGAATTTCGATATAGATCACTTTTTTCTCAGGTTCTACGGGATCTAAGAAAATCGTGTCACTCATTTTAGTTTGCACATCCAAGTCCTTGTGGGCAATTGAAGTGCTGACGGCGGCACAACCCCCTAACGCGAGCGCACAAGTTATTGCACTGATTAATACGGCTGTCTTCATTTGGTTCACATTACTCATATCTCACTCCAATTTATAAAAAATTCAATTAATACCAATAACCCAAACGATAGGCGGCGTAAGGGTAATAGTAGCCGTTGTGCAAATACTGGTAGTATTCAGTTTGTGTTTTTGATTTGCTGGGTTGGCCCCGCTCCGCCGCTTCTTTAAGCGCTTTGCTCAAGCTGGCATCCTCCACGCTATCCAGTGGTTGGGCTAACACTTGTTGGTTAAGTTGCTGCTGTAGCGCTCGTTTGTCAGTTTCTGCCCATAAACGTGGGCTTGCACAGGCTGTAATGGCTAACAATGACAAGGCAATAGCTTTATGGTGTTGGCTAGACATGGTTGTACCTCTTGGATTGTTTGACACGCTTGGTTGGGTTAAAAATAACTTCCAAAAATCACTGGAAGCCAGGAAAGGTTGCGGCCCTGCTTTTTCAAGAACAAACAGGTGAACAGATAATATCCCATTAAGCAAAGGCTGTTATCTGTATCTGGCCATTTCAGTAAAATTTTTTCATCATACTTTATAGAGATGCCAAGGCTCTTCAATAACCGGATTGGCTAATTCGCCGATACCTTCAATTTGAATGCGGACTATCTGGCCAGGTTTCAGATAACCCCTCGGCTGCATTTTTACGCCTACGCCGGCGGGTGTTCCCGTTGTTATCACATCACCCGGTTCCAATGTCATTGCCTGTGATAAATAAGCGATCATTTCGTAGCAGTTAAAAATCATCTGCCGGGTATTGGCGCTTTGGCGCAATTCGTCATCAACCCAGGTTTTAATTGTAAGATTGTGAGGGTCGCTGATTTCATCAGACGTTACCAGCCACGGGCCCAGCGGCCCGCAGGTGTCAAATGATTTGCCTATCATTAGGGTGGGCGAGCGCATCTGCCAGTCACGCACAGACACATCATTGGCAATGGTAAAGCCGGCGATGAACTGACTAGCCTCGGCTACCGGCACGTGGCGGCATGGTTTGCCGATGACAAAAGCCAGTTCGCCTTCATAATCGAGCTTGTCCGACACTTTAGGCCGGTGTATGGCGGCGCCATGACCGATGACACAGGTGCTTTGCTTGGTAAAAAAACTGGGGTATTCGGGTTTGCCCTGGCCTGTTTCAGCAATATGATCGGCATAGTTAAGGCTGATGCCCAAATATTTACCCGGCCTTGGTATAGGCGCTTCCAATTTGGCTTCATGCAACGCAATACGGGAATTACCGCTGTTGATCTGCTGCTGCATAGCCGATAGTGCGTCCGTGCCCGCCCTGAGAAAGTCAATCAGCGTCGCCGGAATGCCCGCACAACCCTGGCTATCAATAATTGAATCACCGACAACTGCGCCGACCCGTGATTGTTTATTATGCGTAAAAGTGACCAGTTTCATCGGTTATATTTTCCTGTATCATAGGCGATGCCGCCATTGTATAACAAAGAACTACAGGCAAAAAAACCGAAATATAATGAAGCTTAAGTTTAAGCTTATTTTACTTACGAGGATTAAACATGAACCCAAACTGGATTGCCCCTTCCATCTTATCTGCAAATTTTGCCAAATTAGGCGAAGAGGTCGATAAGGTTTTAGATGCCGGTGCAGATGTTGTGCATTTTGATGTGATGGACAACCATTTCGTCCCCAACCTGACGATTGGGCCATTGGTCTGCGAAGCATTGAGAAAACACGGTGTGACGGCGCCAATTGATGTGCATTTGATGGTTGAACCAGTAGATCGCATAGTGCCCGATTTTGCCAAAGCAGGCGCCAGCATTATTACGTTTCATCCGGAAGGTTCCGTGCATATCGACCGCACTTTACAGTTGATTCATGATTGTGGCTGTAAGGCTGGGCTGGTGTTCAACCCGGGAACGCCTTTACATCATCTGGATTATGTCATGGATAAATTGGACATGATTTTGCTGATGTCGGTAAACCCAGGGTTTGGTGGGCAATCGTTCATACCGTCAGCGCTGGACAAATTACGTCAGGTCAGACAAAGGATTGATGACAGCGGTTTTGATATACGTCTGGAAATTGATGGCGGCGTAAAAGTTGATAATATCCGTGAAATTAAAGCGGCTGGTGCGGATACCTTTGTAGCGGGGTCGGCGATTTTTAGCCAACCTGATTATAAAAAAGTTATAGACGATATGCGTGCGGAATTGGCAAAAGCAGGATAATCCTTGACAGCCATTTGGCTAAATTTATATTTAATATCTGACAGTTAATGCTAGTTAGCGGTGGCTGTCAGATTTTTTGTTTTCAGGCGGTGCGATTGCAAAAAAACTTGAGTCATTTTTCCAATCTTGAGCCTTGGGCTAGCCTTCTTGCGGGTTATTTTAATGATAAGGTTTCGGTGCGGCCTTTCATTTCAACGACTAATTTGTCCTCTTTAGACAGCCAGCCTATCGCCCGCTGCATATCATTTTTAGAAACTCCTGTATCAGTCGTAATTTTAGTTACGCTGGAGGGGCCGTTTTTATCCAGATATTCCCAGACTTTTCCTGCAGCATCACCGATTAAATCAAGCATATTAGTCACCTTTGTCGTTGTTTAAGAAAGTTAATTGAAAAGTAGTTAAATGTTTTTTGGGTGATAATCAGGCAAGACAATATTTAATTCCAATGTTTCCTGATTGTCATCTTGTTCAAAATTAAATGATATGGCTTCTTGGTCTACGTTAATGTATTTTTTGATAACTTCCAGTAATTCCCGCTGTAATTGAGGAAGATAAGAGGGCTGGTTTCGGGATGAGCGCTCATGGGCAACCAGTATCTGCAACCTTTCTTTTGCGACAGACGCTGAACCGACTTTTGAGGCCCTAAAATAATCCAGTAAATTCATTATTTACTCCCGAAAAATTTTCCAAAAAGTCCTTTTTTTTCATCTATAAAACGATGGGGTTTGTCTTCACCCAAATAACGGGCCACGATATCCGCATAAGCCTGGCCTGCATCGCTTTTCTCGTCGAGAATAACGGGTGTGCCGGAATTTGAAGCATTCAGTACGGATTTAGATTCTGGAATGACACCGAGCAAATGCAGGGATAAAATTTCTTGCACATCGTCTACGCTCAACATTTCGCCCAATTTTACACGGTCAGGCGAGTAGCGCGAAAGCAATAAGTATTCTTTAATCGGTTCTTCATTTTGCTCTGCCCGGCGTGATTTGCTGGACAACAAACCTAGCATTCGATCAGAGTCCCTTACTGAAGAAACTTCAGGGTTGGTGACAACAAAGGCATCATCAGCAAAATACATCGCCAAATGGGCGCCCTTTTCAATGCCCGCTGGCGAATCACAGACAATGTATTTAAAATCCTTGGACAAATCCTCTAAAATTTTACCCACGCCTTCTTGGGTCAAGGAATCTTTATCCCTTGTTTGCGAGGCAGGGAGAATGTAAAGCAGATCGCAGTGTTTATCCCTGATTAGCGCTTGATTAAGGGAGGCTTCACCATTGATGACATTGACAAAATCATAAACGACGCGCCGCTCACAGCCCATAATCAGGTCAAGATTCCGCAGTCCCACATCAAAGTCAATCACCGCAGTTTTGTGACCTTTTTTTGCAAGTCCCATGGCAATGGCGGCACTGGTTGTTGTTTTGCCCACGCCTCCTTTGCCGGATGTTACGACGATTATTCTTGCCACTTGTTTCCTCCAGGTGATGTTCAGACAATATCTTTAATAATTAAAGTATGTTCTTGTAAATAGACTTGAACGGGTTTGTTGCGGATAGATTCATTCAGGTCTTCGCTGACTTTGTAGTTGCCGGCAATTGAAATAAGTTCGGCCTGTAAATCGGAGCAAAAAATGCGCGCCTCTTCATTGCCGAGCACGCCTGCCAGAACTCGTCCCCTTAAGGTATTGTATACATGAACATTGCCCTCGGCCAAAATTTCAGCCCCCGCACTGACCTGAGCCAAGATAATCAAATCACCTGTTGAATAAATGCGTTGCCCTGAGCGGACAGGATGTGTAATCAGTGTTGTTGACGATTCAGTTTTGGGTTCAGCGGACGGGACTTTTTGTGTTTCCGGTTTATTCTTTTCTTTAGGCAAGCTCTCCGTAGATACGCTATGGTGTTGGGAATAAATGGGGATCAGGAGTTCTAATGCCTTATTGTTCTGAAGCTCATTGCCGCCGCGTATCCCTATTGGCAGCAGGCCAGCTTTGTATAAGATGCCGGTAAGTTCTGCAATATCGATATCGAGATCTTGTTTGTTTAGATCCTGCACGTCAAATACTATGGGCGAATTTTTAAAAAACTCAGGTGCGAGCTGGATTTTTTTTTGCAGTTGGTGATCGATGGCTGTCAAGTCATTACCCGATAAAACCAGGACAGGTACAGAAAAGCTACTGCTCTTGAATTCCAGTGCGGGGACGGCATGAGGCGTTTTTTGAAAGTCTGTCGACATCCGTTAAATCTGCTTAGTTAGTGTGAATGAATTCTAACATTGCTGATGAAAAAAATCATTTTTCGAATTCTGATGGTTAATTTTATGGCGTATTCTGGGCATGTATATCCTTTGTAACTAGGGTGTTATGTTTAGCATAGGCCATAAAAAAAGGGTTGCATTTCGAAATGCAACCCTTTTGATTTCTTTGCCAATAGTTCAGGCTTAAAGCATCAACGTTTTGAGTATTGCGGACGTTTTCTAGCTTTATGCAAGCCAACTTTCTTACGCTCTACAATACGTGAATCGCGGGTAACAAAACCGGCTTTCCTAAGCGCTGGACGTAATGTTTCATCGTATTCCATCAATGCACGCGTTAAGCCGTGGCGAATGGCGCCAGCCTGACCGGAAGGGCCGCCGCCTTTAACTATCACGTTGATATCGAATGTGCCTTCCATATCAACACATTCTAGCGGTTGACGAGAAACCATCTGATCGGTTTTGCGACCAAAATAATCCTCAATAGCTTTCGCGTTGATAATGATTTTTCCTGTGCCTTTTGTTGCGTAAACGCGTGCTATTGCGCTTTTACGACGGCCTGTTCCGTAATACTGAGCTGCTGCCATGGTTTACTCGCTTATAATTCTAAAACTTTTGGCTGTTGGGCCTGATGGTCATGTTCAGATCCTGCATAGACTTTCAATTTCTTGAACATTGTACGACCTAATGGATTGTTGGGTAACATGCCTTTAACAGCAGTATTAAGTATGCGGTCAGGGAATGTTTTTCTTAGTTTGCCTAAAGTGACAGTTTTAAGGTTACCGACGTATCCCGTATGATGTTGATATAACTTGTCCTTTTCTTTATTGCCGGTAACGCCTATTTTCTCTGCATTCACTACAATAATGTAATCACCGGTATCAACGTGCGGCGTGTATTCTGGTTTATGTTTTCCGCGCAGACGACGTGCGATTTCAGAAGCAAGGCGGCCTAGCGTCTTGCCTTCTGCATCAACTACGTACCAATCACGCTTAACTTCTGCTGGTTTTGCACTAAATGTTTTCATCGTTATCGTTTTTCTGTAAATGCGTCTTTTGGTAAAGGCTCAATAAAAGAGCGAGAATTATACTAAACATCGCTTGTTTTTCAATATTTATTTACAGTTCATACCGACTTATTTTCATTACAGCTTTATATTTAAAGAATGTAATTTACGGTAAAGGTGAGTGCGTTCGATGCCTACTGCCGCTGATAATTTAGCGACGCTGCCGCCGGTACGTTCAAAATGATATTCCAAATACGCTTTTTCAAAATGATCCCGCGCCTCTTTAAGGGGCAGGTTAAAAAAGTCGGGGACTGACGAGGATGGCCCCATATCGCTTACAACAGAGCCCAACGCTGATTTTACTTCTTCCAGCTCAATGTCTTCGCCAACGCCTAGAATCATCAACCGTTGCACCAGGTTTTTTAATTCACGCACATTGCCGCGCCAGCTATAGTTGCGTAAAAAATTTTGCGCGGCCATCGAAAATCGCCGAAAAGCCAATTTGTCCTGGTTGACAAAGTAATCCACATAAAAACTCAATAATGCAGGCACGTCTTCGCTATGGTTTCTAAGCGGCTGGATATCGAGGGTCACTTCATTTAGCAAATAATATAAATCCTGTCGAAAGAGCCCGGACTTAACTTCTTCATCCAGCGGGATCCGCGTTGATGCGATGATTCGAACGTCAACGTACACGGCTTCACTACCGCCTACGCGCAGGAAAGAGCTCGATTCCAAGGCGCTTAACAGTCTTAATTGGGTTTCCTTATCCATGCCGCCAATTTCGCCTAAAAACAAAGTTCCTTTATGTGCCCGTTCTAAAAGCCCAAGGTAAATTTTACCGCCACATTCCTTGCCAAAAAATTCTACTGCAGAATTTTCCGGCGCAATGCTGCCGACGGCAACATCGATAAAAGGCCCTTCCCGATGGGAACTGTTATTATGCAGATAACGCGCATACAGTCCTTTGCCGACACCGGCCTCACCAACGAACAGCACGCGTGCATCATGTTGCGCCAGCCGTTTTAACTGGTCTTTGGTCCTGGCAACGGTGGCGCTCTTGCCGACAGGCTCTATATCCGCAATCAGTTGTTGTCTGAGCCCGGAATTTTCAATCTGTAGACTACCCGCTTCCAATGCACGCTCTACCACAAGTAGCAGTTTTGCCAGCGATAAAGGCTTTTCAAGAAAGTCATAAGCGCCAAGCCGGGTGGCTTCAACAGCCGTTTCCACCGAGCCGTGCCCCGACATCATGATTACCGGGCAGAGCAGGGCATCTTCTGCAATCCACTCTTTCAACAGAGTAATGCCATCAGTATCAGGCATCCATATGTCGAGCAGGATCAGGTCAGGGTGGGTTGATTTTTTTAATTCCCGGGCGGCGCAGGCATTTTCCGCCATGGCGACTTGATAACCTTCATCTTCGAGAATTTCGCTGACTAAGCGGCGAATATCCGGCTCATCGTCTACGACCAGGAGCCGTTGTGTGTGTGTATTCATTATTACCATTAAGTTTTAACATTATGCGCCGGGAGCTGAAGTATAAAGCCAGCGCCTATTTTGTCGCATTGGTTCCCTGCCGGTTGCGGCACTTCCGCCGTTCCTGGCAGCCGTCGGCTGGTGTCGACCCATATTGCGCCGCCATGCTCTTCAATTATTTTTTTTACAATAGCCAAACCCAAACCTGTGCCTTTGGCTTTGGTGGTGACATAGGGTTCAAAAATCTTTTCAAGCTGTTCCTCTTTGATGCCGGGCCCGTCGTCATATAATGCGATTTCGATAAAATCAGTGTCATTTTTTTGTACCCGATGCAGCTTAATTTCAATTAAGCCTTTCGATTCTATCGCCTCCAGCGCATTTTTGATCAGATTATGCAGCACTTGCCTGATACTGACCGGATCGCCGTTAACCATCAGCACCCCCGGACCATAAACCGCTTTAAATTTTACCCCTGATTTTAATACATAAAGTGCCAGCACTTCCCTAACCAACGCCGATAAATCAACGGCTACGGATTGTTTTTTAGAGGGTTTGGCGTATTCAGAAAAATCATCGACCATTTCTTTCATTGCTTCAACCTGCTGCACGATAGTTTTGGTTGAGCGTTGCAGGATAGCCGAATCTGTGGGGTCGAGTTTATCGGCCAATTTATGTTGCAAACGTTCGGCGGAAAGCTGGATGGGTGTCAGCGGATTTTTAATTTCATGCGCGAGGCGTCTTGCGACTTCGCCCCATGCGGCATTTTTCTGTGCCTGGATTAAATCGGTGACATCATCAAAAACCACAACGGCGCCAACACGCAAGCCTTCCTGGGAAAACAGCGGCGTGCCCCGGCATAATAATTCCTGGCGACCATTAGGCCCCAAAAAAGCGATGCGTTGTTCCCAAATATCATCGGATTGTTCCAGCAAGTGCTGCACGAATTTGAGTGGCTCCGCCAGCTCAGTCGAGCTTTCGGCGAGTTGCAATAGGGTTCGCCCAATAAAATGATTGACCTGAATGCGAAAAATCCGGTAAGCGGCTTGATTGGCCGTGCGAATTTTGTACGCCGCATCAAAGCTGATGACGCCTGCCGTCAAATTTGCCAGGATGGTTTCCAGATAAGCGCGTTGATTTTCTATTTCGACCCCCGCCATTTTGGATTCATTCCTTGCCTTGGCTATCCGTTGCGTCATGTCATTGAACGATTCTACTAGAAAGCCCAAGTCGTCCTGTGCAATAACCGGCACAAACTGGTCATAATGCCCTGAAGCTACGGCTTGTGTGCCTTTAACCAATTCCTTTACTGGCGCGATAATGTGCCGGATGCTAATGAAGGCAACCCAGATCGCCGCCAGCAAACTCATTAACAACACCAGCGACAAGGCCAATGAGAAACTCAACTTTAATGAGTGCCTTAAAAAATTCATTTCCTGATAACGCACAAAGGCAAATTCCACGGAATCGGCCAAATCGGCAATCCTTACCGGCACTGGGTACAAGGCCTGTAAATAGTAGGGCTCCTGTGCTTTAACGGGGACTATCGCGCGTATCATCAGTTCGTTTTCATGGGCCGGGGTTAATGCCACATAGTCTTTGTTTTGCCGTAGCTGCAGCCAGATAGTCTCGTCTGGCAGGCTGGGCAAAATATCGCTGGGGTTGACACTGCTGGAGGCAATGATCTTTCCTGGGCGTGAAAACAGGGTCATTTCAAAGGCATCCGATAGTTCGCGCAGGTTTTCTATTTCCAATGTGATCAGATTGGCCGAGGTCAGCTCCAATGTTGCCGCCAACTGTTGTGTTTGTTTCAAATGCCAGCGCATGCGCTGATCTAACGAGGCTTGGCTGAGTTCCAGCGAATCTTCCATCGCACGGTCTATTTCGACATTAAACCAGCTGTCGATGCCTTGATGTAAAAATTGCATCGAAAAATAAAACACAATCGAGGCCGGTGCCAAAGCCAATACAACGAACAGGGACACCATTCGGATGGTGAGTCTGGAACCGGCTTCGCGTTTTTTAAATTGCCGGGTCAGCGCAATAATATTGGCGCCGACCAGACCCAACAAAACGATAGAACCCAACGCATTGATCAGCAACAGCCATGAATAGAGCTCGCCCAATTCTGACGATTCTTGCGTTGCTGAACTCATTAGCTGTAAGGACAGCAGAATTAATCCGAACAGGATGAAAACAGACGGATTAAAGGGGGGGGTTATTTTTTCAGATGCCATACCGTCCAGTCGCTGGATAAATACCATTGCCGGTTCATGTAGGCAACCGGACGAAGTGGCAAAGGCAATGCGTCACGATCGAAAACTATTTTCAATTCGACGGTCAGTTCATGATCCAGTGCAACGGCATTTTCATTGATAAGGGGCAAATCCCGCAATGTCGACATCGAATCCAATGCCCCGGCTAGCGTTGAAAAATTGTGCATGTCATCAGTGCCTTCGTTTCTGACACGGTACATATTCAATAACGCGTGGTATTGCAGCCGGTAACGCAGCGAGGTTTCAGCCAAGGTTTTATTCCAAAAGAAATTGCGGGCTTGCTGTGTTTTAATGCGCACGATCCAGAACAACGGTACGCCGTTTTGCAAGGCTTCCAGGGCTTTTGGGCTTAACCGGTAGATAATGTCGGCAGACAAGGCATATCGGTCGCCCTGTCTCGTCATGTTGGCAGTTTTGACTTCAGCGGAGTAGTTTTCAGCTTGGGCAACCATGGGCGATAGCCAAGCCAGAAGGCATAGGGTCAAAAAAAACAGCATAAAACACGCTTTATAGTTTACGCAGGCGGGCATAATAAAAACCGTCCATTGCAAAGTCACCGGTTAAAATCTGGCGCCCGATGTTGCCTGCGGTTCCCCAATTTGCCGAAATGGGATGTTCAACAGCATCAGGATGCTGTGCCAGAAACGTTTGGATTTGCAATTCGTTTTCTTGTTTTAAAATAGAACATGTTGCATAAACCAATAACCCGCCGGAAGCCAGTAACGGCCAGATTGCGGCTAGGATATTGCTTTGTAAGCGCTGTAACGGTTCAATATCTTCGGCGCGGCGCAGCAGTTTTATATCAGGGTGACGGCGTATGACGCCGAGCGCTGAACACGGCGCATCCAGTAAAATCCGGTCAAACTGTTGGCCATCCCACCAGTCCCCGGGATTTGCACCATCGCCTACGATCAGCGTTGCGGATAACTGCAGGCGTTGTAAATTTTCGTTGACGCGCTGCATTCTGGAGGCGTCATTATCGACGGCAACCAATTCTTTAAGCAGCGGTTGTTGTTCAAGCAGATGTGCCGTTTTGCCGCCGGGTGCTGCACAGACATCCAAAACACGTTGTCCGGCCTGGGCATCCAGCAAGCCTGCAGCTAATTGTGCGGCGGTATCCTGAACCGAAACCCAGCCCTCTGCAAAGCCAGGCAACAACCCAACCGCCACTGGTTTATCGAGTATCAGCGCAGATCCACAGAAATCAACCGTCGTAGCAACAAGGCCTTGCCCGCTTAGTTTCTGCAAATATTGTGCGGTGTCTGTTTTTGCAAGATTGACGCGTAGCGCCATAGGCGGTTGCCGGTTATTTTCGAGGAGGATGGCTTGCGCCTGTTCAGGCCAATCCTGAGTTATTAACTGGATTAGCCAGTCGGGATGACTGGTTGCGGCAGAGGCTATTTGATCGGCTTTTAGCTCAAGCATCTCGCGTTCACGCAGATAAGACCTTAATAGCGCGTTAACCAGCGACTTGGCCCACGGTTTTTTACGCGCGGCGAATACTGTTTCAGAGACGGCGGCATGGGGTTTTACCCGCATAAAGTTAAGCTGGTACACACCCACTAATGCCAGTGCCTTGATGTTTATGTCTTTTAGCGGCTTGTCCAATAGCTCGTTTAAGATAAAGTCCAGCCGATGATAGTGCCTGCAAACACCGTAGCATAGCGCTTGTATGAAGGCTTGGTCTTTGCCGGACTCTACGGTTTGCAGCGCATTTTCCAGTGCAGTTGTTAATGATTGTCCATTTTGTAAAACCTGGGTTAAGACACGCGCAGCAATTAACCGTGTGTTGATGCTCAACTTAAGTTTACCCCGCCAACATCATGGGCATTCAAAAAAGCGTCCACGGTCATGCGCTTGCCGCCCGGCATTTGCACTTCATGCAGCCGCAATAGGCCAGCTCCGGTGCCGACATCCAAATTTTTATGGATGCAGCGCACTTGGCCTGGCGCCAAAGCCATATCGGCATCAATCGCTTCTGCCTGCCAGATACGCAGTACCCCGCCTCGATAAAGCGTTTGTGCAACGGGCCATGGGTTCAATCCCTTGACTTTTCTTGCGATGTGTACGGCAGGCTGTGTCCAGTCGATCACCGCTTCGCTTTTATCGAGTTTTTCGGCGTAAGTCACCAGCGCTTCATTTTGCGGCTCTGCGTGTACCACCCCTGCTTCGAGCTGTGCCAATACTTTAGCTAACCCGATTGCACCAAGTCCGGCTAATTTATCATGGACAATGCTGGAGGTATCGTTTGCGCCCAACAGGTATTCTTCTTTATGCAACATGTCACCGGCATCCAGTTTGCGTACTATTTGCATCACCGTAATGCCGGTTTTTTCATCGCCTGCCATCAAGGCGCGTTGAATCGGCGCAGCACCGCGCCAGCGCGGCAATAATGAGCCGTGGACATTAATACAGCCCAGTTTTGGTGCATCCAACACAGGCTGCGACAAAATCATGCCGTAAGCGACAACGACGATGAGGTCGGCATTGAATGCTTTTATTTGCTGGAGTCCTTCATCACTTTTTAGAGTAAGCGGTTGTAAGACTGGTATACCAGCGCTTAATGCCAGTTCTTTAACCGGGCTTGGATGTAAGTGCCGTCCTCTGCCCGCAGGTCGGTCAGGTTGCGTATAAACGGCGCAGATTTGGTGGTTTGAATCCAGCAACATTTGCAAACTGGGTACGGCAAATGCGGGTGTACCGGTAAAAATAATCTTCATGATCCACTTTTTTCCATTTTATGAATTTTTTGCAGCTTGGTTTTAATACGCTGGCGTTTTAAAGACGACAGATAATCGACGAATAATTTTCCTTCTAAATGATCCATTTCATGCTGTACGCACACCGCCAATAGATCGTTCGCTTCAAATTCAAATGGCTGTCCTTTTCTGTTCAACGCTTTCACCCGAATATGTTCGCCGCGTTTTATTTTTTCATAAAAACCTGGCACGGAAAGACAGCCTTCTTCCGATTCTTTAATCCCGTCTTTTTCAATAATTTCAGGATTAACCAGACAAAGGGGGGCATTTTTTTCTTCGCTGATATCAATGACAATAACCCGCTGCTGGATATTGACCTGGGTCGCCGCCAAGCCCACACCTTTGGCTTGGTACATGGTTTCAAGCATATCATCGATTAATTTTTTAGTTTTATCATCGACCGTTCTGACTGCGGCGGCTTTTTTGCGCAAACGGTCATCCGGAAACTCGAGAATAGTTAGGATACTCAACAATCTCTCCACTACAAATAAATGAAGGGCGGAATTCTATATGTTTTTGCAGATTGTGCAAACAGCATAGCTTTAAAGGCTTGCGGGCCCTTGCAAGTAATCACCCAAACGTCTTTTAACAAAAAATAAACCGTTAAAATTAGGTTCGAATGGCGTCCACCCTAACACACAGGGTGGTAAGCATTCGATGCCATCGGGAACGCCACTGCTTTTGGCATTAATTACTTTCCCACCGAAGCTACCAGCATTAACGCAGTATTTGTCATGTGTATATTTGACGGTCGTGTAGTGGAAGCGGCCAGTACGCAATTGCATCCGCTAACTTACGGTTAAGCCATCACTTCGCCGCGCTATTTACTGTAGAACAAATTTAAACCCGATCAGTAACAAAATAGAAGCTAAAACCGGGCGTAAATATCGCTCAGGAAGCTTTGCGCTCAAATGGCTCCCTATCCAAATTCCAGGCAATGAGCCTACCAACAAACTGCCCAACAAAACCAGGTCAACATTACCTAAACTCAAATGGCCTAAACCTGCAACAGCAGTCAAGGGAATGGCATGGGCTAAATCAGTGCCAACAATTTTTACTGTCCTCATTTTAGGATACAGAAATAACAGGGCAACCGTACCCAATGCGCCTGCCCCTACCGAAGAGAGGGTGACCAGTATGCCAAGCACAGCGCCAACAAACACCGTAGCTGGAATTTGTAAGCGCTGAAAACGTCCCGTATTTTCGTTTTCGTCATCTTCGTCCTCGTCATCAGGACTATCATCAGCATCAAGCTTTGCCGATCTATGTATCAGTACACTACGCACCAGCAGCGAACAGGCGGTCAGCAGTAGCGCTATACCCAGTGTAAACGTGATCGCCCCAGTCGTTTCCTTACCAATTTCCATAAAATGCTTAAGTACTAATAATGTCGCCACAGCGCATGGCAAGCTGCCCAACGCTAACCATGCGACGATTTTCCAGTCCACCGAACCATGCTTGGTGTGATGTACCCAGACACCACCGGTTTTGGTGATGGCCGCAAACAACAAATCAGTCCCTACGGCAACCGCCGGCTTAAACCCAAACAAAAATACCAGCAGCGGGGTCATCAACGAGCCACCGCCTACGCCTGTAACACCCACCAATAAACCGACTAAAAAACCGGAAAATGTATATGCCAAATTCATCAAATTAACCTTTGTTACCTTATTATTAAACAGTGGCGCACTATATCAGTGAAACACTGCAACTTTTAATGATAAGTTGTGCTATGTTTATATCATTTAGTTATAAAGAAGTTTCATAAGGGGCACAATGAAGTTGCATCAATTACGCTACGTGTGTGAAGTGGCGCATCAGGGTATGAACATGTCGCTGGCTGCCGAGAACCTCCATACTTCCCAATCCGGTATCAGCAAGCAAATCCAGTTACTGGAAGAAGAGCTTAACCTGCATATTTTCCAGCGCAACGGCAAACGGTTAATTGGTGTTACCGATTCCGGCAAAACCATTTTGAATCTGGCTGAACGTGCGTTACGCGAAATAGAAAACATCAGGCTGGTCAGTGACGAATTTAGCCAAAAAGAGGCCGGCACACTAACGATAGCCACGACTCACACCCAGGCACAATATCGCCTGCCGACAGCCGTCAAATCATTTATCGGGCGCTATCCTGACGTAAAATTACACATCCACCAAGGCACACCCACCCAGGTAGCCGATCAGGTAGCCAGCGGTGAAGCGGATGTCGGCATAGCTACGGAAGTCATTAGCACTTACGATAAACTGCTGTGCTTTCCCTGCTATCAATGGAACCGTTGTGTCATCGCGCCGCATGGACATCCGCTCTTTAATGATTTGCCGTTGACACTGGAAACAATCGCGAGGTATCCGCTCATCACTTATGACTTTACATTTACCGGTGGCTCCCTGGTTAATCGGGTATTTAGCCGCGCCGGATTAACCCCTAACGTTGTGCTCACTGCCATTGATGCCGATGTCATTAAAACTTACGTCAACTTGGGGTTAGGCATCGGCCTATTGGCCAATATTGCTTACGACCCGGAGCGGGACAGCAGTTTGGATGTGGTGGATGCCAGTCATCTGTTTCCACCAAGCACAAGCTATCTTGGCGTCCGGCGTGATGCTTATCTGAGGGGTTATATGTATGAGTTTATTCAGTTGCTCGCACCACAGTTTGACCATAAAGCGATAGAATATGCACTAAAAGGCATTGCTATTAACCGGCTTTTTCTTGGTTTTGTGTAGCTGCCGCATAATCAATATCTGTGGTACACTGCTCGCCGAAAGAGTTGGCTGAGCAGTCGCTGTTTTATCATCACGATAAAATGGAGGAAAGTCCGGGCTCCATTGGGCAGGGTGCCAGGTAACGCCTGGGGGGCGTGAGCCTACGGAAAGTGCCGCAGAAAATATACCGCCTGTCATTTGTGCCCCGCGTGGGTATAGGCAGGTAAGGGTGAAAAGGTGCGGTAAGAGCGCACCGCGCAACTGGTAACAGGAGTGGCATGGTAAACCCCACCCGGAGCAAGATCAAATAGGGGAACATACGCGTGGCCCGCGCGGTTCTTGGGTAGATTGCTTGAGCTGCAAGGCGACTTGCAGCCTAGATGAATGGCTGTTCTCGACAGAACCCGGCTTACAGGCCGACTCTTTCTTCCCTCTAGTGTTTGTTTTCACTTTTAGCATGTTGTCATGTGCTGTTTCCGCGTTGTCGTTAGTCCATTAAAACTAAAACAAAATACACTTCGGTACAGGTTGCCACTGGGCTGCCATTTTCTTGCTGTGCCGCATTAAAACGCCCTACGATTTCCAATATCCCTCCCCCTCAAGTATATCTTCAATAAAATTGCACATTTTGTTGATAAATCATGGAATTTATCCCGTTCTGTTTTCTGTGCGTTAACAACGCCTCCCGTGGCGCGTAAGTCATTGTCAAAAAAGAAACATTTTAAATGAATTCGTTCTTGACTCAGCTCTATTTGAAAACTATAGTGAGCCGAAGTGGGGAAAAGTGGTATAAAATTGCTGTAAAATGGTTTTTTCGGGGTGGATCTTGTTCCGTGGTATCAGCGCAATTAATTTGGACGATAAAGGGCGTCTTGCGATTCCAACCCGCTATCGGGAGGAGTTACAGGATTGTTGTGAGCGTCAAATGGTCGTTACCGTTGCTGTTAATGAGCTGTGTATTGGTGAGGCCGGCTGTTTATGGCTTTATCCGCTACCTGAATGGGAAAAACTGGAACAAACCATCAGTAAATTGCCTACGTTAAATAAAATGGCCGGTAAGCTAAGGCGGTTTCTTATCGGTAATGCTTCCGAGTGTGAAATGGATGGTCAGGGCCGCCTGTTATTGCCTGAAAAACTCAGAAAATTTGCCGGGATGGACAAGAAGCTTGTATTAGTTGGGCAGCTCAACAAATTTGAGATATGGAATGAAGGCGCATGGAATGCAAAAGAGGAGGACTGGATGAATGGCGATGATAACGAAGGTCTGGAAGAATTAGGCGCCTTGTCTTTTTGAACACTTAAAAAATAAACGGGAGATTTGTTAATGGAACATTTGCCCGTGATGTTAGCGGAAGCACTGCGGCAGTTAGTTATCAAGCCAGACGGGATATATCTGGATTGCACCTTCGGGCGCGGTGGCCATAGTCAGGGTATTTTAAATCAGCTGGGTGCGTCAGGGCGCTTGTTAGCATTGGACTGCGATTGGTCTGCGTACCATTCGGAGCCTGCACAGAAATTGCTTGCAGACAAGCGGTTTACCCTTAAACACAGCCGATTTTCACAATTGCAAAGCATCGTCGAAGACGACGGCTTGGCAGGAAATGTTGATGGCATTTTGATCGATCTCGGCGTGTCATCACCGCAGTTGGATGATTCTGAAAGGGGGTTCAGTTTTTTGCGTGACGGGCCGCTCGACATGCGCATGGATACCTCGGCGGGACTATCGGCAGCAGATTGGCTGGCGGGCGTCGATGAGAAATTGCTGATCAAAGTGTTATTTGATTACGGCGAGGAACGGTTTGCGAGGCGCATAGCCCGGGCAGTCATTGACAGAAGGGCACAATCGCCCATTACAACGACGAAACAGCTGGCCGGCCTGATTGAAGATGCAATCCCTGTTAGGGAAAAACACAAACATCCCGCTACGCGTTCTTTTCAGGCCATACGAATTGAAATAAATAAAGAGCTGGACGAATTAAAAAATGTTCTGGCGCAGTCAACCCAAATATTGAAACCAAGTGGCCGGTTAGTGGTGATTTCTTTCCATTCATTGGAGGATCGTATTGTAAAGCGTTTTTTTAGGGCGGAATCTGGTGCTAAATATAACCCGGGCAAGCTGCCAATCAAGGAAGCCGATATTGCCAAAGGCCTGTTAAAGACCATAGGAAAGGCGATAAAGGCAGATGCCGGGGAAATTGCTCAAAATACCAGGGCACGAAGCGCAATTATGCGGGTAACAGAGAGAATTTAAGTGGCGATGCTGCGGTTTTGGGGGATGGGTGTTTTATTTGTGGCGCTGCTTGTTTCCGCATTGGCTGTCATATACAGCAAATATTACTCGCGTTTGATATTTATCGAAATCCAGCAGCAGGAGAATGCGTTGGATCAATATGAAGTTGAATGGGGGCAGATGCAATTGGAATTGACCATGTTGGCGGAACAAAACCGGGTAGAACGGGTGGCATTGGAACAATTGAAACTGGTCATGCCATTACGCGAGAAAATTATTTATTTAAAACCAACTAATTTAAGGCCATAAATGCTGGATTTTCGGTTTACAACGAAGGCATCACTAAAACCGGCCAGTAATTTTTCCGGAAGAAGGACGTTCCTGCTCGCCTTTATGATGGGCTGCATGGTGCTGTTGGTGGGCAGGGCCGTTTACTTGCAAGTGTTCGAAAATGAGTTTTTGAAAGACCAGGGGGATGACCGACAAGTTGACGAGGTATCCATTCCGGCCTATAGGGGAATGATCAAGGATAGAAATGGCGCACCGTTAGCGGTTAGCACACCGGTTGAGTCCATTGCAATTAATCCCAGGGAGCTTATAACCGATGACAAGGCCCGGCTCAAGCAAATGGAAAAGGAATTCAGGCGTAAGCAGGCTATAGAAAAGCTGACGGATACTGACAAGGCGCAGGTACTGAATGGTTATCGCCAGGAAAAGGTATTGAAAATCAGGCAAATGGAAAAGCTATTGAAACTACCTGCACATAAGGTCACCGAGTTGCTTAATGAAGAGCCACTTAGGGCCTTTGCTTACGTTGCCAGAAGGATAGATCCTGGGCTAGGCGATCAAATTAAAGAATTGAAATTGGCAGGCGTATATTTTGAACGTGAATTCAAGCGGTTTTATCCAGCAGGCGGTGTTTCAGCGCATTTGGTCGGTTTTACCGATGTTGATGACGTGGGACAGGGTGGCCTGGAAATGGGCTATGAGAAAGTATTAAAGGGCATTCCAGGCAGTAAACGGGTCATCAGGGACGGGCAGCGGCAAATTATTGCCGATGTTGAAAATATCAGGACACCGGTTACCGGAAAAAATCTGGAGTTGAGCATCGATCAGCGTATTCAATACCTGGCGTACAAAGAACTACAGTTAGCTGTTAATGCCAACAATGCAAAATCGGGCACATTGGTTATATTAGATGCGAAAAACGGGGAGATGTTGGCCGTCGCCAATCAGCCGTCATTTAATCCGAATACGCGAAAAAACCTTAAGGAATATTTTTACCGGAACCGGGCACTGACCGAGGTGTTCGAGCCGGGATCAACGGTTAAACCCTTTGTGGTTGCCGCCGCGTTAGACGGTGGCTATGTCAAACCGGATGATTTGTTCGAAACGCACGGCATCTTTCAGGTTGGGCATCATACCGTCAAGGATGTGCATAATTACGGTACGCTCGATTTGACACATGTGCTGAAGAAATCGAGCAATATTGCGGTTAGCCAGATGGCATTAAAGATGCCGCCAAAATATTTTTGGAATGTTTATCGCCAGCTCGGTTTTGGAAGTTCGGCAGGTTCAGGGTTTCCAGGTGAAGCCAGTGGCAGTTTGCTGGATTATCACCGATGGCATGATTTTGAACGGGCGACGATGTCATTCGGTTATGGCCTCAACGCCTCGGCATTGCAGTTGGCAAGGGCTTATACCGCACTCGCTGACGATGGCATCTTGCATTCAGTGAGCTTGCTGAAGCGTGATGAAGATATTGATGAAAAACGGGTATTTTCAGCAAAAACAGCCAGGCGTGTCAGGACAATGATGGAGCATGTGATTATGAAGGATGGTACGGCGTATGAAGCACGGGTCGATGGTTACAGTGTGGCCGGTAAAACAGGGACGGTAAAAAAATCCGCTGGCAAAGGCGGTTATGTTGATAACAAATACTTTTCGGTGTTTGCCGGCATAGCGCCTGCCAAAGATCCACGGCTGGTTATGGTCGTGATGATAGACGAGCCATCGACAGGCCAATATTACGGTGGTTTGGTATCAGCACCGGTGTTTTCGAAAGTGATGACAGGCGCCTTGAGGATACTTGATATAGCGCCGGATCAGGAAGAGACCATGCCGGTTTTATTAACGCAGGCCCATTGATTTATTTATCCAATTAAATCCAATTAAGTGCCGATGAAGCTGAAAGATCTATTGGCAGGGCTAGTTTTCACATCAAACAAGCCTGGCTCTGAAAACGAATTGTCAATTAACGGCTTGGCATTGGATAGCCGGGCGATTGTTGGCGGGAATGTATTTATTGCGCTGGTTGGCAGCAAACAGCATGGTTTGGCGCATGTCGGACAGGCGGTTAATAACGGCGCGAGTGCTGTTATTTTTGATCCGGCCGGTGAGGGTAAACAGTTGGCCGCACTGATTGATAATGTGCCGATGATAGCCGTTGATAACCTGGGGCAAGTTGTCGGAGAGATAGCCGCGCGTTTTTATGGTAACCCATCACAGTCTATTGACGTGATGGGTATCACCGGTACGAACGGTAAAACCTCATGCAGCCAGTTTTTGGGCCAATCACTTGATGATTGCGGCATTATCGGGACACTAGGTTGGGGCGAATGGGGCCGCTTGAATAAAACGGCCAACACCACGCCTGACGCGTTGTCTGTACAGCAGATACTCGCCGCCTTAGTGAAAGACAAAAAACAGGCGGTCGCGATGGAAGTGTCATCGCATGGCCTGGAACAGGGACGGGTGAACGGGGTGCGCTTTAAAGGCGCGGTATTTACCAATATCAGCCGGGATCACCTGGATTATCATGGCACGATGGAAGCTTATTTTGAGGCCAAGCTGACCTTGCTTGACAAGCCTGGTTTGGCTTTTGTCGTCGTCAATCTGGATGATGCGGCTAGCGACCGGATAATTGTAGCCACACCAGATACGGCAGCGCTCTGGGGCATCAGCGCCAATGGAAAGACATTAACAGCAGGCGAAAGTCTGACAGCAGATCATATTGTACATAAAGCAGGCGGCATCGAATTTGATGTGCATTGGCGGGCTGATTGTCAGCGTATAACAATATCGCTGTACGGTGATTTTAATATTGAAAATGTGTTGCTGGTTTTGGCTGTGATGCTGGCTATGGGTATCGGCTTTGCTGAAGCGGTTATACGATTGGCGCGTATAAAACCTGTAGATGGACGCATGGAGCGGTTCGGCGGTGATGGACAGCCGCTGGTATTCGTTGATTATGCGCATACGCCGGATGCGTTGGATAAGGTGTTATCCAGTTTGCGCAAACATTGCCAGCAGGCTTTATGGGTGGTTTTCGGCTGTGGCGGTAACCGTGATACAGGCAAGCGTCCGTTGATGGGCGCCGCCGCAGAACGGTGGGCGGACCATTTGATTATTACCGATGATAATCCGCGTTTTGAAAATGGCAATGCGATTATCAATGATATTCTGACCGGCTGCCGTTCAGACAAGGTTGAAGTGATCCAGAACAGGGCGCTGGCGATACAAAATGTGATCAGTAGGGCGGCAAACAATGACTGCATTGTCATTGCCGGTAAAGGTCATGAAGATTATCAGGAAATAGACGGCGTTCGATTGCCGTTTAGCGATAGGGACATTGTGGTGGAGGCCTTGCAGAAAACTGCCCCTGCATTCACTAGATCCATTTAGCTTAAATGTGTGCCCTGGATAACTGACATCGAGAACCTGAAAACCATGAAAATGATGTTGAGCGAGATTGCCGGGCGGGTGCGTGGGAAACAGATTGGCGCAGATATCGCCATTACGTCAACTTGCATAGACACGCGGGCAATTAAGCCAGGGCAGCTTTATGTGGCAATCAAGGGACACCAGTTTGACGGCAATGATTTTGTAGATCAGGCCGTGCAAGCAGGCGCCATTGCCGCTATCGTACATCCGGGCTTTGCGGTGACCGTACCGCATATTATTGTTGAAGATACCCGTTTGGCGCTGGCTGAACTGGCGGGTGCATGGCGGCAAAAAGCGGCAGTTTCGGTTATAGGTGTGACCGGCAGTAATGGCAAAACAACCGTTAAGGAAATGACTGCGGCGATCTTTGGGGCCTCTGATCCAAAACAGGATAACGTCTTATATACGCAAGGTAATTTGAATAATGACATCGGCGTGCCCTTAACGTTGCTGCGCCTGAACGGAGGGCACCATTATGCCGTTATTGAAATGGGCGCAAACCATCCGGGTGAAATTGCCCATACCAGCCGGTATGTGCAAGCCGATGTCGTGATACTGAACAATGCAGGCGCTGCACATATTGAAGGGTTCGGCAGTCTTGACGGCGTTGCGAAAGCAAAGGGGGAAATTATCGGGACACTTAAAAAGGACGGCTGTGCCGTGCTTAATCGCGATGATGCCTACTTTGACTACTGGAAATCAGTCGCAGGTGATAGAAAAATCCTCTCGTTCGGCCTGGACGGGCAAGCGGATGTCAGCGCTTCAGCCATCAAGACAGCCATTGTCGATAATGCATTTGTGACGACGTTTGAAATAGTGACGTCGCAAGGCACACAAACCTGTGTGCTAAAACTGGCGGGCCGGCACAATGTTGTTAATGCGCTGGCGGCAACGGCGGCGGGTTTGGCGTTAAATATCGGCTTAGCGCAAATTGTCCGGGGACTGGCAAACGTCAAACCAGTTACCGGACGTTTGCAGCCATTGGTTGGCCGTTTAGGCAATATTATTATTGATGACAGCTATAACGCTAATGCCGCGTCATTAAAAGCAGGCCTGGACGTACTGGCTGAATGTGCAGGCCAGCCGTGGTTGGTTTTAGGTGCTTTTGGCGAATTGGGGCCGGATAGCCTAAAAATACACCAGGAAATAGCTGGGCTGATTAAAGCTAGCGGCGTTGTCAGATTGCTGACGACAGGCAGCGATACCCGAAATACGGTGCAAGCTTTTGGCAATGGGGCTACTTTTTTTGACCAGCAAGACGATTTGATAACCGTGCTAAAGCAAGAACTTAAAGGTGATGAAACGATTTTGATTAAAGGATCAAGATCGCAGCGCATGGAAAATGTAGCAGCCGCTCTGGTTGACAACTTTAGGAATTAAAAGATGTTACTTTACTTGGCAGATTATTTAATGAGCTTCGATGGCGGTTTCAGGGTTTTTCATTACCTGACGTTTCGGGCCATTCTCGGCGTACTGACGTCATTAATGATCTCGTTCATTATCGGGCCGGTAATGATCAGAAAATTAAAAGGCAACAAGATTGGCCAGAGCATCCGTGAATTGGGCCCACAATCACATTACGAAAAAGCCGGCACGCCAACCATGGGCGGCACATTGATTTTAGTGGCGATTGCCATCAGCACCCTGCTGTGGGCGGATCTTGGCAACCGCTATATCTGGGTCATTTTATTGGTCACGATGGGCTACGGCATCATCGGGTTTATCGATGATTATAGAAAAGTGGTCAAGCGCAACAGTGATGGTTTATCCGCAAAAGCGAAATATTTGGCGCAGTCCCTAATAGGTCTGGTCGCGGCTGTTTTTTTATATAAAACAGCCGTTTTGCCCGCAGAAACACAATTTATCCTGCCCTTTTTTAAAGGCTTTATGCTGGATATGGGTTGGATGTATGTCGTACTGGCCTATTTTGTTATTGTTGGCACCAGCAATGCCGTCAATTTAACAGACGGTCTGGACGGTCTGGCGATTATGCCGACAGTAATGGTGGCTTCCGGTTTAGGCGTTTTTGCTTATCTTTCCGGTCATATTGAGTTTTCACAATATCTGGCAATCCCTTACTTGCCGAATGCTGGCGAGTTAATTGTATTTTGTGCTGCGCTGGTGGGTGCGGGACTTGGATTTTTATGGTTTAACACCTATCCCGCGATGGTATTCATGGGCGACGTTGGCGCACTGGCATTAGGCGCTGCATTAGGCGTCTTGGCTGTTCTGGTCAGACAGGAAATTGTGTTGATGATCATGGGCGGGGTGTTTGTCATGGAAACCTTGTCGGTCATTATTCAGGTGGCCTCTTTCAAAATGACCGGCAAACGGGTTTTCCGCATGGCGCCGATACATCATCATTTTGAATTAAAAGGCTGGCCGGAACCGCGGGTTATCGTGCGTTTCTGGATCATCACCGTTATTTTGGTATTGATCGGTTTGGCAACATTAAAGTTGAGATGACAATGGAAACGGCAGCGGTTTTAAATTTATTAAAAAAACATTTTGCCCTCGATCCGCAAACGTCCAAGGTATTGGTGGTCGGTCTTGGCAGTACGGGGATTTCCGTTGCGCGTTATTTACAACAGATGGGGTTTAAGTTCGCGATCATTGACAGTCGTGACAAGCCTCCGTTAATAGATGAGTTTTTTGAGCTGATGCCTGATACGCCCGTTTTTACGGGCGGTTTTGATGATGCCGCTTTCAAAGTGGCAACCCATCTGGTCGTTAGCCCAGGTTTATCGCTCAATGAAAAGCCGATAATGAAGGCGATTGCCAATGGCTCAAAAATAGTCAGCGACATTGATCTGCTTGCTTGTTCTGTCGATAAGCCGATTATTGCCATTACCGGTTCCAATGGCAAAAGCACAGTGACGACTATGGTCGGCGATATGGTGAAAGCGGCTGGAAAACATGCGGCAGTTGGCGGCAATTTAGGCATTCCTGCCTTGGATTTATTAGCCCACCAAGCCGATTTATATGTGCTTGAACTATCCAGTTTTCAATTAGAGCGGACTTCAGTCCTAAATGCTGCGGCAGCAACCGTGCTGAATGTAAGCGCTGACCATTTGGACCGGCATGCGGATATAGCTGGATACGCACAGGAAAAACAACGTATTTTTAACGGCAATGGCATTATGGTTATCAATGCTGATGATAAGGTAGTTAATGCCATGATGGATGCAGGCAGACAGACGCTGACTTTTTCCATTAAACAAACGGCTGACTTTTACCTTGCCAATAAAAACACTGCTGACGGTAGCCTATCCCCCTCCAATACCGAATATTTGATGTACAGGGATCAACCGCTGATGCCACTGGCAGAGTTGCCTCTGGAAGGCCGCCATAATGCGGCTAATGCGTTGGCTGCGTTAGCGTTAGGTGTTGCTGTTGGTTTGGATGTACAGGCAATGTGCAGTGCATTGCGTAATTTTAAAGGACTGGAGCACAGAATGCAGCGTGTTGCCAAAATACGCGGTGTCACCTGGATTAATGATTCCAAAGCAACCAATATCGGCGCATGTATTGCAGCGCTCGAAGGCTATGTGCGTAAGGTAATACTTATTGCCGGTGGCGATGCTAAAGGTGCTGACATGAATGAACTGTCGCCGGTCATCAGGGGCAAGGCCAAAAGTGTTGTTTTGATGGGTAAAGATGCGCCGTTGATAGAGCAGGCGTTAAAAAACTCTGCTGTGCCGGTATATGCCGCTGAAAACATGGTGCAGGCGGTGCAGATTGCAGCCAGGCTTGCGACAAGTGGTGACAGCGTATTGCTTTCACCCGCCTGTGCAAGCCTTGATCAATATAAAAATTATCAGGATAGGGGCGAAAAATTTACCAAAGCCGTACTGGCTCTGGCTGGATGAAGGAATAGTCATGAACAGAAAAGTCAAAGCATCAAAGCTTGGCCGGTTTCATCTGGATACTCTGCTGCTAGCTGTCTGCGTAAGCTTATTATTGTTCGGCTATGTCATGGTGGCTTCGTCATCGATACATCTGGGTTCGAAAATGCTTGACAATATCTGGAATTATCCGCTTAAGCAGCTGATACATATAGGGCTTGGCGTTGTGTTGGGCAGCTATATTGCGACAGTGCCTATGTGCAACTGGGAAAAAATAGGGCCATTGCTGTTTCTTGTTGGGCTGTTTTTACTGATCATCGTGATGGTGCCGGGTTTAGGTGTAAAAGTAAACGGCAGTACCCGTTGGTTATCCTTGGGCGGATTGAGGATACAGGTATCGGAAGTGGTCAAATTTTTTGCCGTGATTTATATGGCGGGTTACGTCACCCGGCACCAGCAAGCTTTACGTGAATCTGCTTTTGGTCTGCTCAAGCCGTTATTCCTGTTTTCAATCGCAAGCGTGTTGCTGTTGCTGGAGCCTGATTTTGGATCGGCTGTCGTCATTTTGATTATAGCGATGGGTACCCTGTTTTTGGCTGGGGCAAGATTGTCGCAGTTTGTGATGCTGTTTGCCGGTGTGGGCGCACTGGCTGCGCTGGTGGTGATTATTGAACCTTACCGCATGATCCGGGTAACCAGTTTTTTAAATCCGTGGGCAGATCCGTTGAATACTGGCTTTCAGTTGGTCCAGGCGCTTATTTCATTTGGTCGGGGCGAAGTGCTGGGCGTAGGTCTGGGTAGTGGTATCCAGAAACTATCTTATTTGCCCGAGGCGCACACCGATTTTCTATTTTCGGTGGTGGCCGAAGAATTGGGCTTATTGGGCGTGTTAACCGTTGTCGGTTTATTTTCGATATTGATCTTGCGGGCATTTCAAATTGGATTTAGGGCTGAGCAAGCAGATGAGCCATTTTCAGCGTATATCGCTTATGGTCTGGGCATTTGGTTTGGCTTTCAGGCATTCGTCAATATGGGGGTTAACATGGGCATGTTGCCGACCAAAGGGTTGACCTTGCCATTAATGAGTTATGGCGGGGGTAGCATGATGATTATGTGCTGTGCGGTCGGGCTGTTATTTCGGGTATCTAGTGAAATAGCAGAAATCAATGCCAATGATATACCTGCACCACGAGTAAAGGTTAAAGCAAAAAATGGCTAAGCGTATTGTTATTATGGCAGGTGGCACCGGTGGGCATGTTTTCCCTGCGCTGGCGGTTGCCCAATTGCTTATCGAAAAAGGCTGGCAAGTGAGCTGGTTAGGCACACAAAAAGGCTTGGAAAGCCGTGTCATTCCGGAACACGGTATTGAAATGGACTGGTTGTCGGTTGCTGGTGTGCGTGGTAAAGGTTTGGCAGCAAAAATCGCCGCTGTTTTCAAGTTATTCAAGGCTTGTCTGCAAGCCGCCAAGATACTGCGACGGCGCAAACCGGATGTGGTGTTGGGCATGGGTGGATTTGTCGCGGGGCCTGGAGGTTTGATGGCAAAATTATTAGGCCTTCCGTTAGTCATCCATGAGCAAAACCGGGTTCCCGGCACTACAAACCGGTTGCTGGCGCATGTGGCCAATCAGATATTGGAGGCGTTTCCAGGCAGTTTTAAGCCCTCGGTACATGCGGTATGCACAGGTAATCCCTTGAGAAAACAGTTTTTAAACCTACCCGATGCTGATGACAGCCCGACTAAGCAAATTATAAACATTTTGGTGATCGGCGGTAGCCAGGGCGCACAGATATTAAACGAAGTGGTTCCGGAAGCAGCCGCGCAATTGACCGGTATAAAAATTAAACATCAAACCGGTGCGACAATGCTGGCACAAGTGACAGGCCACTATAAAACATCAGGGGTTAGCGCCGAAGTGAGCGCATTTTTTGATGATATGGTCGCCATCTACCAATGGGCGGATTTGCTGATATGCAGGGCAGGCGCGATGACGGTCAGCGAAGTGTCTGCCCTCGGTGTGCCTGCCATTTTCATCCCGTTGCCTGGCGCTATTGATGACCATCAGACTGCCAATGCAAGGTACTTAACCGATGCCGGCGCAGGTATCCTGCTGATGCAGAAAGAGTTGAGCGCCTCAACACTGGCGGTAAAAATCACTGAGGCCATCAATAATCTCGATGCTTTGGGCAAAGCCGCAAAACAGTGCGCGCGGCTGGATGCCACTGAAATGGTTGCAGGCATTTGTATGGCAGAGGCCGGTTTATGAACGCCCCACATATTAAGACAATGGTACAAGCACTGGGCAATATCGAGCGCATCCATTTTGTCGGTATCGGTGGAACTGGCATGAGCGGCATCGCAGAAGTGTTATCGAATCTGGGCTATCAGGTCTCTGGTTCGGATATAAAAGAAACCCCAGTGACGCAGCGGTTGGCCGGGTTGGGCGTGGACATCACGATTGGTCATCGGCGCGAAAATATAGCGCAGGTTGATGTTGTCGTGGTGTCGAGCGCGATTGACCGCAGTAATGAAGAAATTGACGAAGCTTATTTAAAGCGGATACCCGTCATTCCACGCGCCGAAATGCTGGCTGAATTGATGCGTTTTCGGTTTGGTATCGCCGTTGCCGGTACGCATGGCAAAACTACAACGACGAGTTTAACGGCAAGCCTACTGGCGGAAGGCGGGCTTGACCCCACTTTTGTGATAGGTGGCCGATTAAACAGCGCGGGCAGTAATGCCAAGTTGGGGCTGGGGCATTATCTGGTTGCTGAAGCTGATGAAAGCGATGCGTCATTTTTATATTTGCAGCCGATGATTGCTGTGGTCACCAATATTGACCAAGATCACATGGAGACTTATCAAAACAGCTATCAACGTTTAAAAGATACCTTTATAGAATTTTTACATCACTTGCCGTTTTATGGATTGGCCGTGGTATGTCTGGATGATAGTGGCATCAGGGAAATCTTGCCGCTAATATCCAAACCGGTTATGACGTATGGTGTCGATAAAGAGGCTGATGTGCGTGCCGTGGACATCAAACAGGATGGCCTGCAAACGGCGTTCAGCGTGTTGCGGCGCGGCGATTATCCCGCGTTGCACGTCACGTTAAATATGCCGGGTTGGCACAATATGCTTAATGCCCTGGCCGCTATAGCTGTCGCAACAAAACTGAACGTCGATGATGCCGCTATTATGAAAAGTTTGGAGGCATTCAAAGGTATAGGCAGACGCTTTCAGCACACGACGGTTAATCTTCCCAAAGTAGGTGCTGTGCCGCTGGTTGATGATTATGGGCACCATCCTCGTGAAATCGCGGCGACGCTGGAAGCATTGCGCCAAGCGTGGCCTGACAGACGCTCGGTGGTGGTTTTTCAACCGCATCGCTATACGCGGACACGGGATTTGTTTGAAGATTTCGTACAGGTATTGTCCACTGTTGATGTGTTGATATTAATGGAAGTCTACTCGGCAGGCGAAACAGCGATTCCAGGTGCAGACGGGCGCGCATTAAGCCGCGCCATTCGTGTGCGCGGGCAGGTTGATCCGGTATTTGTCGATGCCTTTGAAGAATTACCGACAATATTGGCGGGTATTGTGCAAGCTGGAGATGCCATTTTAACGATGGGGGCGGGTAATGTCGGGCAGTTTGCCGCACAGCTCCCGCAGCTTCTAACTGAAGCATTGGCTGATTGACAGTGATGAAAGGACGTTTGTTACCTAATGAAACACTGGCGAAATATACCAGTTGGCGCGTCGGCGGTGCAGCCGAGCGCCTGTATGTCCCGCATGATCGGGAGGATTTGATTGGGTTTGTTAAAGGTTTGCCTACGGATGAACCGGTGTTCTGGATGGGCTTGGGCAGTAATCTGTTAATCAGGGACGGTGGGATACGCGGTACGGTCATTAACACCAAAGGACGCTTAAAAGAAATGCACCTTACAGATGACGGAACGGTTTATGTTGAAGCCGGTGTACCCTGTGCGCATGTGGCGCGTTTTTGCGGTGAACAAGGCTTGGTCGGCGCTGAATTTTTGGCAGGCATACCCGGAACGATGGGGGGCGCTTTAAAAATGAATGCCGGTGCCTTTGGCGGGGAAACCTGGGGTATTGTTAAAAACGTGGACATGATTGATGCGGATGGCAAGGTGACACAACGCCATCACGATGACTTCAAGATTGCTTACCGGTCGGTAAAAGGTTACGGGGGGGAATGGTTTTTGTCCGCCAAGTTAATGCTGACGCAAGGTGATACCTCAACCAGTCTGCAAAAAATCAAGGGTCTGCTGGAGCAACGGGCAAAAACCCAGCCAACTAACCAGCCTAGTTGTGGATCAGTATTTAAAAATCCGACGGGCGATTTTGCGGCAAGATTGATAGAGCAATCAGGGTTAAAAGGTTATGCGATAGGCGGTGCGTGTGTATCCCCGAAACATGCTAATTTTATTGTCAATACCGGTAATGCCACGGCAGCCGAAATTGAAGCGTTAATCAACTATGTTCAACGCTATGTTGAAGAACAACACGGGGTTGTTTTGCAGACGGAGGTTTGTATGGTAGGTGATTATGTTTAGCAATCCTGAACAATTTGGCCGAGTTGCAGTAATAATGGGTGGCTCGGCAGCGGAACGCGAGGTTTCGCTAAGAAGCGGTGCAGCGGTTTATAGCGCGTTGAAAAATCAAGGTGTGGATGCGGTTGCAATCGATGTGACCGGCAGTCCTATTGAGGCTTTAAGCGGCCAAAAAGTGGATCGCGTATTTAACATTATCCACGGGCGCGGCGGTGAAGACGGTGTGCTGCAAGGTGTGCTGGAAGCTATGGGTATCCCATACACAGGCAGCGGCGTGATGGCCTCGGCATTGACGATGGATAAGCTTCGGACCAAGTTATGCTGGCAGGGCTATGGCATGGTTACGCCTACATGGCATGTATTGAAAAGCGCCGATGATCTGGACACCTGTATTACAAAACTAGGATTTCCAGTTATCGTCAAGCCCGCACAGGAAGGCTCCAGCCTAGGCATGGGCAAAGCCCTCGATCGTGATGAGTTGTTACAGGCATTGCACACGGCGGCGGAATATAAATGCGATGTTTATGCCGAGCGTTGGGTCACAGGCAAGGAATACACGGTTGGAATATTGCAAGACGAGGCGTTACCGGTGATTCGCCTAGAAACGCCGCGTTCATTTTATGATTACGAAGCCAAGTACAACGCAACGACAACACAATACCATTGCCCTTGCGGTTTGAGCCAGGATCAGGAACAAACCTTAAAAAAACTGGCGCTGACCGCTGCCGAGGTGGTTGGCGTTAAAGGCTGGAGCAGGGTCGATGTCTTTATTGATGATGACGGGCAATATCAGTTGATTGAAATAAACACCGTACCAGGCATGACCGATCACAGTCTGGTGCCGATGGCGGCGAAACAGGCGGGTATAACGTTTGACGCGTTAGTCTGGCGAATACTTGAAACCAGCCTGGAAACCCGCTTGGCGTAATGGACAAGGTTGGCGCAAAAATCCTACTGATCGGTTTATTAGTGTTGACGGGTTTGGTTGGGCTGTTTGCTTATAAAAATGAAAAGCTAAAATTCCACCTTAAATTGGCATCCTTGCCCGTTAAATATGTGCGGACTGAAGGGGTGTTCCAGTACCTTGGCAAGGATGAGCTTCGGGCCGTATTAGAGCCATTAGTCACAACTGGTTTTTTTGACTCAGACATGCAGGCGATACACGGGGCGGTAACAACCTTGCCTTGGGTGGAAACAGTGGCGGTCAAGCGGATATGGCCCGATGCAATCGACATCAAGATACGCGAAAAAAAACCTTATGTGCGCTGGGGCCAGGACAGTTTAATGACGGAACAAGGGGTGATATTTACACCGAAGTCGCTAGTACAGCATCAGCATTTGATGGTACTGACTGGTCCTGCCCAGCAACAAACGAAAGTGCTGGAAATCATGAAGGGCATTAAAACGGCGCTCGCGGACCAATCGCTGGAAATGGCGGAATTTAACGTCAATGATAGGTGGGCATGGAAGATCAAATTGACAACAGGTTTGGTGATACTGTTGGGGCGTGACGGACAATTAAAAAAATTACAACGTTTTTTGAAGACCCTGGCGGTATTACAGCCCGAACAGATTGATGCAATGGCCGTCGTTGATTTGCGGTATCCCAATGGTTATGCCGTTTCATGGCTTCCTGAAACGGCTGAGATTGACTGGAAAAGCATTGCAAACCCGGAAAGTGAAATAAATGAGCACACAAAAGCAGCGACAGAGTAAACAAAATGGCTAGAAATAGAACAGAACGTAATTTGATCGTCGGCTTGGATATAGGCACCTCCAAAGTCGCGGCTATTGTGGGTGAAATCACCAGTGACGGTAACATAGAAGTCATTGGCATAGGGACATCACCCTCGCGCGGCCTGAGAAAAGGTGTCGTCGTTAATCTGGAATCAACGGTGCAATCGATACAACGGGCAATTGAAGAAGCCGAATTGATGGCTGGATGCCAGATTAAATCGGTGTTTGCAGGCATCGCTGGCAGCCATATCCGAAGCCTTAACTCACACGGCGTGGTGGCAATTAAAGATAAGGAAGTCACCCAATACGACATCGACCGGGTGATCGATTCTGCGCGGGCGGTCGCCATTTCGGCCGATCAGAAAATATTGCACATCCTGCCGCAGGAATTTGTCATCGATCTTCAGGATGGCATCAAAGAGCCTATCGGCATGTCCGGCATACGTCTTGAGGCCAAGGTGCACATGGTGACAGGCAGCGTCAGCGCATCGCAGAATATCATCAAATGTATACGCCGCTGCGGACTGGAAGTTGAAGATCTCGTTTTGGAGCAACTGGCTTCCTGTAATTCGGTATTGACCGAAGACGAAAAAGAATTGGGGGTTTGTTTAATCGATATGGGCGGTGGTACCACCGATATTGCGGTATTTGTTGAAGGTGCAATCAAGCATACCGCCGTCATACCTATAGCAGGCGATCAGGTCACCAACGATATAGCCGTCGCACTGCGTACTCCCACTGTTAATGCAGAAGACATAAAGCGCAAATATGCCTGTGCGTTAACGCAATTGGCCAGCGTTGATGGGATTATCGAAGTGCCCAGCATCGGCGACCGGGCACCGCGCAAAATTTCAACGCAAAACCTGGCAGAAATTGTCGAACCGCGTTACGAAGAATTGATGCTGCTGGTACAGGCAGAAATCAGACGTAGCGGCAATGAAGAACTAATTGCTGCCGGTATAGTTTTGACAGGAGGCAGTTCAAAAGTAAGGGGACTGATCGAATTGGCAGAAGAAATTTTTCACATGCCGGTTCGTATGGGTGGCCCTGAGAATGTCGCCGGTTTGACAGAAGTGATAAAAAATCCAGTCCATTCTACCGGCGTGGGTTTGTTAATGTATGGCAAAGACCATCAAGGCATAAGCAGAAGCATTGACGCTGATGGCGAAGGTTGGTTGGTTAAAGTTAAGAGTTGGTTTCAGGGTAATTTTTAAGCATTAAGCGGTTTCCTGTGTGGCGGATCTATTCTTCACAGGAAACCGTCTTATTTATAATGTAAGCATAATTAAGGGGTAGTGTTGTGAAATATGAATTGGTGGATATGTATAGCGAGACTGCCGTCATCAAGGTTATTGGTGTGGGAGGTGGTGGTGGTAATGCAGTTAACCACATGGTGGGTAATCATATCGAGGGCGTTGAATTTATCTGTGCAAATACCGACGCACAGGCATTAAGAAAGCTCAATGTCGGTACAATCATCCAGCTCGGTGTCGAACTAACTAAAGGACTGGGTGCTGGTACCAATCCTGATATTGGTAAACACGCCGCACAAGAGAACAAAGAACGCATCAAGGAAGTGTTACAGGGTGCGGACATGGTATTCCTGACTGCCGGCATGGGTGGCGGCACAGGTACTGGCGCCATTCCGGTAATTGCTGAAATTGCGCGGGAAATGGGCATCTTGACTGTCGCCGTCGTCACCAAGCCGTTTTTGTTTGAAGGCAAAAAGAAACAAGCCGTTGCCGAACAAGGCATTATCGAGCTGGAAAAATATGTTGACTCGTTGATAACCATTCCCAACCAGAAATTATTGCCGGTGCTGGGTAATAATGTGTCTTTGATGGATGCGTTTAAAGCGGCTAATGATGTCTTACTGGATGCTGTGCAAGGGATTACTGAACTGATTGTCCATCCGGGTATGATTAACGTCGATTTTGCCGACGTTAGGACCGTAATGTCTGGCATGGGCGCAGCTATCATGGGTTCGGGTTCTGCATCGGGCGAGCATCGCGCACGCGAAGCCGCTGAAAAAGCTATTGCTTGCCCTCTGCTGGAAGACATCAACCTGCAAGGCGCACGTGGCATTTTGGTCAATATTTCTGCTTCCGATATGGGTATCGCCGAATTTAATGAAGTCGGCAATATCGTCCATGAGTTCGCGTCAGAGGATGCCATCATTAAAATTGGCACCGCCATAGACCCGACTTTAGGTGATGAAATTAAAGTCACCGTCGTTGCTACCGGCATGGGTTTACCGCCCGCATCGGTTAGGGCACCAGTCAAGCTCATGCAAAAACCAATCGCGGCGGTAACCAATTATGATGAACTGGATAAACCAACCGTCATGCGCCAGGGTGGCAAACACGAAAACCGGGAAGTGCGCTTTGGCGCACAACCTAAAAAAGACGCTGATTTAGATTATCTGGACATTCCGGCTTTTTTAAGACGGCAGGCTGATTAGCGTTCCGCATTATAATGTAGGGTGGGCAGGCTTTATTGCCCACCATTTACGCGCTTTTGTCAACCGCCCCCAATCCTTGCTTCACCCGGCTCACAGCCCGTTTAGAGGGGCGCCACGCACATGCCACGTCTTCTCAGAACGCAATCAACTGAATCGCAAGCCTTGTCCATAAAGCGGCAAGAATCGCCATGCCCGCCAAAAAAACCAGCATTCTGTGCTTCAACCCATTATAAGTCATGTGGATAAAGGCGTGGGCATAGCGTAAACCTGCATACAACCAGGCAAGCACAAGATAGCTGTTGTCTGTTTTGTTTACGGCATAAATGGTTAGGCATACCACATAGAATAAAACCGGTGCTTCAAAAAGATTGGCATAATGGTTTGTGGCTTTTGCAAGGTAGTCCGGCAGTTTCGCCCCCTTGTTTAACAAAAAATGCTTAGGGTTCAAGCCATCTTCTTCGACTGCTTTAAATTTGAATTTGAGCATTAAAATGCCGACGGCAAAAGTTAACAACACAATGGCGATGACTGGGACAAAAATTAAATTCGGGTTCATAGGAGGCTCACAGCGTTTGGTTTTGAAGGGTGATTGATTATGTCAACAGAGCGTAGGCCTGAATAAGCACATCCAGTGTTAGCGCCCACCGTTATACACAAGCATATAAAAGTCCGTCATTCCGGCATGACGGAACTTCCAGTGTCCGACTGGGCTTGTGTATAACGATGAAAGCTGGAGAGCTGTGAAAGAATTGAATATTTGGAGTATAAACCTAAGTTTGTACTTCATCTACAATATATAAATCAATAGCTTGAAAAATGAAAATACGGTTTTAGCGATTTTTTTACAATGCTTTCACAGTCCACAAGTATTGGGGGCCGCATCATACCATCGGAAAAGTTAAGGGTCACCAAGGTTTGTATTGATACTTTTCAATAAGTGATTTTATTTTGCGGTGGTCAATACCTTCTTTTTTTGCAAACAAGCCCAAGGTATCGGCTTTAGCTTTGGTTTCTAAAAAAGGCAAAACGATGTGATAGTCCGACCTGTTCCAAAAATCATGGATAATTATTTTACAGTTTGAAGGGGTGTTCAATATGCAGTTAAGCGTACAAGCCACCCGGAACCTGCCATCAATTAACACCAGGTCATGCTCGCTTTTTCTCGAGAAAATGCTTAATGAATAGTTTGGCCATTGGTGTTTTTTACAAAAACCGGTGGGGTAGCCCCAGAGCGATGTTTTACCAATGTCAATGACATGAAATAATAATTTTCCGGCGGATAAGGCATCGGAAATGGCGGGATGGTGTTTTAAATTTTCATTGATATAGCTTTCTGAAGATTCAACCGAATCAATCTGCTTGATGCCAGGAACACTGGCGGCATAAAGTGTGCTCGCACCGGCACCAAACTCCAGAAACCGGGTCGATGCGTTTATATGGGTATGCAAAATATCCAGTTCATCAGTTGTCATCGTCATGTTTTATCCCCTTAGCAGCTGATTACAGCCCACATAGCAAAAGGTATTTTCACCATTGCTTGTTTTTATAGTTATTGTTTTTAAAAATTATAATTATTAATCAATTTGTTAGTTAGCTTATCCATTATCCTTCCTGATAATCCACCGCAGTTATTGGCTTAATGCCAACCGAAAAATATTAACTCACGCGCAACATATTATCCAACGCCTTTTTCGCCAGCCTGGATTCTTCCGCAGACACCGAGATCTGGTTGATGACATGCCCGGCGGCAAGGTTTTCCAAAATCCATGCCAGATGCTGTGGGTCAGTCCTGAACATCGTCGAACACATGCACAAGGTTGGCGACATAAAATGCACGTTTTTACCCTGCGCCTTGCATTCTTCATGCAGGCGGTTGACCAGGTTCAATTCAGTCGCAACCAGCCAACGGGTATCCGGTTCGGCGGCGCGTACCGTTTTGAGTATGAATTCTGTAGAACCGACATAATCGGCTTTTTGGCAGACCTCAAAACAGGCTTCCGGGTGGGCGATAACCTTGGTTTCAGGATAACGCCCGAGAAAATTATCGATCTGTTCCGGCTTGAACACCTGATGCACCGAACAATAGCCATTCCAGAGAATGATTTTGGCCTTTCGGATTTGCGCTTCGGTCAGGCCGCCCAAAGGTTTATTAAAATCCCAGGTGACCATTTCATCCAGCGGAATACCCATGCGGTAACCGGTATTACGCCCTAGATGTTGATCCGGGAAAAACAACACCTTGGCACGCTGGGCAAAACTCCATTCCAGTATTGTCCGGGCATTGGATGATGTGCAGACGATACCTTCATGGCTGCCACAAAATGCTTTCAGGTCAGCGGCGGAATTGATATAAGTCACTGGGGTCACTTCATTTTCCACGTCAATGACTTGAGATAATTCATCCCAGCATTGACGGACTTTAACCAGGTTCGCCATATCCGCCATTGAACAACCCGCCGCCAAATCCGGCAATAGGGCTATTTGCTCAGGGCGAGACAAAATATCAGCGACTTCCGCCATAAAATGCACTCCGCAAAACACAATATATTCCGCCTCAGATTGTGCCGCATCCCTGGACAGCTTTAGCGAATCACCGGAAAAATCAGCATGTTTAAAAACTTCATCACGTTGATAATGATGGCCGAGCACCACACAACGGCTGCCAAGCGTGGCTTTTGCGGCAACAATACGGGCATCGCAGGCCTTATCATCGAGTAAGGCGTAATCTTGAATAGGTAGGGACATAAAAAATCTCGAAAGGAAAAGGATTCAGCATAACGTTTTATATTGCTTGTCCGGGCATTTTAAAAGTTTCAGGCGTTAATTCCTAATTTGTATACGAAGGCATTAGGACGGACAGGAAAACTTTCTTATTAACGAAAGCATCTTGTTCATGCTATAAAGCCTGCGTTGATTTTCTTCTAAAACTTTGACTTAAGGTAAACACTATGACAACAAGCGCAGGCGCTATCATCACCGATTTTGGCAGTTATGATAAAGGACAGTATGTAATCGCACAGCCGGATGGCAAGATCATTGTACTGGGTATCACTTCGGGCTTCAGCAGCGATGACCTCGCCATTGCCCACTACAACAGCAATGGAAGCCTGGATACCCGTTTTGATGGCGATGGTAAATTGACCGCAACGGCGGTGATGACCATTAACGCCGTGCGTTTGCTTAGTGATGGCAAGTTCCTGACCGTGGGCACCAGTGATGGCAGCTTTGCCGTGGCGCGTTATAACAGTGATGGCAGTTTGGACACGGCGTTTAGTGGCGATGGTCAACTGACCACTTCGTTTTATAGTCCTAGTTATCCTGATATTGCTTATAACGTCACTGTGCAAGCCGATAGCAAGCTATTGGTAACTGGTTTCTCTACGGCTTATAACTCGTTCGCTGCAGCACGCTATAGCAGTGATGGCAGCCTGGATAAAAGTTTTTCTGACGAAGGCCTATTTACTGGGGGAATCAGTGGCGGAGCCGCTACCTGTGCTGCATTACAGCCAGACGGCAAAACAGTATTGGCGGGTAGTTACTATGGTTATGATTTTGGCGTGACACGGCTTAATCGTGACGGCACTGCCGACACGAGTTTTAGTGGCGACGGTATAGTTACCACGGACCTGGGCGGTAAAGACTACGCCAATACGGTAAACGTATTGGGTTCAGGAAAAATCTTGGCCGCCGGTATCAGTGATGGTAATTTTGCCGCCGTGCGTTATAACGCCGACGGCAGCCTTGATACGGCGTTTGGCAGTGATGGCATTATCACCACCGACTTAGGCAGCACAGAATCGCTAAATGGCATCATTCAGGTAGCCGATAGTAAATTTCTCGCGGTGGGAACCAATGGCAATTATGACTTCGTATTGGCCCGTTACAATGCTGATGGTTCCCTGGACACCAGTTTTTCAACCGACGGTATTGTCACCACTGATTTAGGCGGCTGGGAAGAAGGCAATAGCGTCACTGTAGATGCCAATGGCAAAATTTTGTTAGTTGGTACGACGGATAGTGATATCGCGTTAGTACGTTACAACAGCGACGGCAGTTTAGATACGACATTCAACGGTAAAGGCGCAACTTCCCCTACGAACCACTCGCCCACGGGCACGGTCACCATCAACGACACCATGCCCACCGTTGGCGACACCCTCGTTGCTGGCAACACCTTAGCCGATGCGGATGTTTTAGGGGCAATCACTTACCAATGGCAAGCAGGCGCAACGGTGTTAGGAACAGGCACGACACACACCGTCACGGCGGCCGAACAGGGCAAAACGCTGACCGTAACCGCCAGTTACACGGACAACGGTGGCACCAAGGAAAGCGTTGCGAGTGCGGCAACAGCGGTAGTAGTTAAAGCCGGTGATCCCCAAACACCTGGGTTCACTTTTACCCCGCAAAACGGCACGGCAACGGGCGAAGACGGTGCGCAAGCCAAATACGCCGTATCGTTAAACGCCCAACCGTTCCGTGATGTGACATTGACGTTCACCAGCAGCAATGACAAAGAAGGCGTGATTACTGGCGCAAAGACGATGACCTTTACCAATAGTTCGTGGGCGGCCCCACAAACGCTAACCATCACTGGCGTTGACGATGCGGTGAATGATGGTGATGTTTCCTATCAAATCACCGCCACCGTAGCGACGATTGACATCAATTACAAACTGCTTACCGTTAAGCCCTTGGCGCTGACCAATACCGATAACGATGTCCACGTACCCGGAAAGGTTATTTACGGCGATGTGGGCGGTTCAAAAGCGGATTTCATAATTAGCGGCCCTGCGGATAACCAAAGCGGCGATGGCAACGATACGATTTATGGCCTCAATATGCCGGATGACTTGTCGGGTGGTTTGGGCAACGACACGGTTTATGGCGGTTTGGGGCCTGATAATTTGTTTGGTGAAGACGGCAATGACACGTTATGGGGTGATGAAGACGCCGATTACATGGAAGGCGGCGCGGGCAATGACATCCTGGACGGCGGTACGGGCAAAGACACCATGATTGGTGGTGCTGGTAATGACATTTACTACTTGGGTTACGATGCCAGCGATGTCATTGATGACCAAGGTGCAGCGAAAGATGTGGATACCGTTATCATGCCTTATGTCTTAAACAAATACACATTGCCTAAGGGTATTGAAGCCGGCACTATCGCCGCAGGTACACAAGCGAGCAGCTTAACCGGCAACACAGGCAACAACACCTTAACGGGCAATGATGGCAAAAATACCTTAAGCGGTGCGGTAGGGCGCGATTCATTATTTGGTGGCTTGGGTGATGATGTGTTAAACGGTGGTTCGGGCGATGACGTGTTAGCTGGTGGCGCAGGTAAGGACAATTTGACGGGAAGCGCCGGTAAAGACAGCTTTTTGTTTAACGCGGCGCTTACGGCGAATGTCGATAAAATTACCGATTTCAAGCCTGTTGACGATTCCATCAAACTGGAAAACCAGGTTTTTGCCAAATTGACTGCCACAGGTGTATTAAATGCCAGTGTGTTTGTAACTGCTGTGGCGGCAGTTGATAGTAACGATTATCTGGTCTACAACAAAGCCACCGGCGCGTTGTATTATGATGCCGATGGCAGTGGCGCTGGCGCGGCGGTTCAAATTGCGGCCTTGGGTGTCAACTTGGTGTTGACGGCTGCGGATTTTGTTGTGGTTTGATGGTGTGGCTGTGGGTAGGGACGTTGCATCGCAACGTCTGTCTGTATGCGATCACAGTTTTGCATTCCTATGCCGGAGCGTGAACAATACGGCGTTGCAATGCAAGACGTTGCAATGCAACGTCTCTACAGTACAAAAATATCAATAATGGTCAATATGAACAGGATTAGTCCTCAAACAATTACCGGAATATCGCTTGCATTCATCTTACTCGCCTACTCATCTGGTTTGTGGGCGGGTTGTGACGCGCCTTTTGACGATTTGCTGGCACTGCCGCTGGAACAATTGATGGAAACCGGGGTGGGCGTTGCTTCCAAGGTGTCCTCTGACCCCAGCAAGCAACCTGCCTCGGTGACGGTCGTGACCCATGAACAATTGCAGTTGAGCGGCGCACGGACGTTAAACGAGGCGTTAATGGCTTATGTGCCGGGATTTTTCGTCGTCGAAGATCAGGATGATACTATCGGGTCATTTAGGGGATTGGCGGCCGATAATAATTCCAAAGTGATGATGTTGTTGAATGGCCATAACCTCAATGCTGAATGGTTTATGGGGCCACCGGATGCCCTGCTTAACGGCAATAATTTCGATTGGATCGAACGCGTCGAAGTGATTCGCGGCCCCGGTTCGGTGACGCTGGGGCAAGGCGCTTTATTGGGGGTTGTTAATATAGTTACGCGCAACGCCCAGCAATTGGCAACCCATTGCGGTCAAGGCAAGGCCAATTTGCTGGCTGGCGCCGGCTTGGATAATGCCTGGCAAGGCGGCATGGAGTATGCGTTTAATGATGATACCCATGATGCCTATTTGCATGTTAATGAAAGCAATTATGATGGTCAGGCGTTGCGCCACGAAGGCTGGGCGGAAAACAGGGCCTTTTTGGGCGCAACTGGTGGCGTTGTTGCGGACGCGGGCCATCGTTTGAAACGTTCGGACAATCTCAGTGTTTTTGGGCATTTCCGTTACCGTCAACTGAATCTCGATGTGCTGCATACCGATCAGACGCGTGATTTGTATAATTTTTATTATGACCGCGATCAGCTTGAGCAATCCGTCACTTATTTTGGCCTGTCGCACCACTGGGACATCCACCAGGGCGTGGAATTGGACACTAAAGCGGATATGACGGTGGATGATTATACCTTGCACTCGGTGATGGCCTCTGCCATCTCAGGCGGCACCCGCGAAAACCGTTACGGATTACAGGCAGTGTTGCGTTTAAAGGATTTATGGCAAGGCAATACGCTGGCTTTAGGGTCGGAATTTCATAGCTATGATGTCGGCGAAAACAATGCGGATGGCGATAATTTCATCGTCAATATCATGTCCCCTCAAAACATAGCCCAGCTAGACGCGCTCAAACAAAGCAATACCTTTGTCTATCCTAATAACATCAATGTATACAGTCTGTTTGTCGAAGACAATTATGAAATCAACCGTCGCCTGACCTTATTCGGTGGTTTGCGCTATGACCAACATAAAAACTGGGGCCAAAACTTATCGCCGCGCGTAGGTTTTTTTTATTATCCCTGGCAAGACGGGCAGTTCAGGGCCTCTTACAGTCAAGGATTTCGTGGCGCGGTAGGTTTAAATTACAGCGGTGGCTTCAGGCATGACGGCCTGCTTCGTGAAGATGATTTCGATAAGATCAGCAGTGCAAACCTACCCGGTTACGGTAATTTTCAGGCGACCCAACCTGAAAAAATGGAATCGATGGAACTGGCGTTCA